>JANLSB010000727.1:0-1849 GCA_031362125.1 Lysobacterales bacterium
CAAAACGACATGGACCGCCTTGTGGGGCGACCGTAAGGTCATGCGAGATGTTCAATGGTGGGGTTCGCTGCGCTCACCGCCACCCTACGCACAACAACAGCATCGCGATCGGAAGACGATCGTGGACCCAACGACCACCAAGCGCTTGATCGGACTGTGGAATTGCTCGATCCTCACCGCCGTCCCCACACGCGATGACAAACATGACCCAGCGCCTGTGGCAGATCGGCCGATGGAAAGGCGTCCCCATCCTGCTGCACTGGTCCGTCCTGCTCGGGCTGGTGTGGTTCGGCCTGCTGTACCGGCAGATCGTCCCCGCGCTGCTCACCTTCCTCGGCTTCTTCGCACTGCTGCTGGTACATGAGCTGGGGCACGCAGTCGCAGCCCGGTCCCGAAATGTCCGCGTGTTCGGCATCCGCCTGTACCTGCTGCACGGCCTGTGCAGCCATGCCCCGCCCTACCGCGAACGTGACGATGTATTCATCGCCTGGGGTGGCGTGCTCGCGCAGGGCGTCGTCCTGGTGCTGGCCCTCGTGGCCCAGCTGATCCTGTCCAGCGCGGCTCCTCTGCTCCAGTTCGAGCTGTCCCCCCTGTTCCGCGTGCTCATCACCGGCAACCTGTTCATGATCGGGTTCAACCTGATCCCCGTGGCGCCGCTGGACGGCCACCGGGCCTGGCGTGTGCTTCACCCGCTGTCAGCCACGCTCTCGTCGCACTTCCAGCGCGGCACCGCCTCGCTGAAGCGCGTGCTGAAGGTCGGAAAACGCCGCGCGCAGTCGAAGGACGCGGAGAGCAACGTCGTCGATCTGCTCGAACGGATCAAGAAGAACAAGAAGTGAAGAACAAGAAGTAGCGCGGCAGGGTCTGTGCCATTGCAGGACGCTTCAATGCCTGCAGCGTGCGTCGCGCAAACTCTCCGACGACATCGCCACTGCTTCTGAGGAGGTCCTTTCTGTGGGACGGCCTGACCAGCCATGTGGCTGTTGAACACCAGGCCCGACGAAGCTGTCGGCGCTGAAGCGCCTCCCACAGGCGCCGGGCATCACCGTCAGACCCGATAGCCCTGTCATCGCGAACGCCCGCGCAGTGGGCGGAGGGATCTGCTGTCTTGCGCGCCACAACACGCCAAATTGAAACATCGTGTTGTGCAATCGTCGGAAAACCATTGATCCAACAACGCTTTTTGTCATCCACGCGGAGACGGATCGCCGTTCTTTCCGTAATGCGTCTGCGGTTATTCGTAGCCCTGCAGCGGCACCCGCCGCCAGCCGCCGGGTTCGGCGGGGTCGGCCACGTCCCAGCTCAGGAAGCGCCAGGCGTCGCCGCTGGCGGCGATCAACACGTCCCCCGCTTCCGTAGCTTTAGCCCCGACCGCGTCAGACGCGTCATGCGACGCGGATGAGGCCGTGCCCACGGCGGATGGCGATGCATCGAGGTGTTTCATCGGGGTTGAAGCCCCTCCTACAGCCCCTCCTACAAACACATCATCGCCATCCTCACGTCCCGGCCGCCAACTGGCATAGCTGGGAACACCGTTGGGGCTGCCGACGGCGGCCACCCACACGCAGTGCAAGTCTGCGGCAGTCGCCGCCCCCCGCCCGCCCGCCGCTGAAAAGCAGCGCACCGTGCCGTCATTCCCGCCCAACACCACGCGGCCGCCATCCGCGCTCAGAGCGACGCTCCGCACCCAAGACGTATGCCCGCGCAGCTCGCGAACGCACTCGCCACTGGCGGCATCCCACACACGCACCGGGCCGACAGACCCGCCCGACACCACCCGGCCACCATCCGCGCTCAGCGCGACGCTCTGCACCCAATCCGTATGCCCGCGCAGCTCGCGAACGCACTC
>JANLSB010000761.1:0-1772 GCA_031362125.1 Lysobacterales bacterium
CGTCGCGGTCGGCGAAGGCGTGCCTGCCGACGGCGATGTGCTCGATGCCGGTGCGCATGTCGAGCCTGCATTCGACGAATCGCTGCTCACCGGCGAATCGGTGCCGGTCGCGAAGCCTGCGGGCGAGACGGCCTTCGCCGGCAGCGTCTGCCGCGAGCGCCCCGCACGCTTGAAAGTGGCACGCACCGGCGCCGATACGCGGCTGTCGCAGCTGACGCGGCTGGTGGAGCGCGCGCAGGAACAGCGTCCGCCGCTGGCGCGCGCCGCCGACCGCATCGCCGGCGGGTTCGTGGCCGTGCTCATCGTAGTCGCGGGCGCGGTGTATGCGTGGTGGCGCGTGCACGACCCGTCGCGTGCGTTCGAAGTCGCGCTGGCGGTGCTGGTGGTGAGCTGCCCCTGCGCGCTGTCGCTGGCGGTGCCGGCCGCACTCGCCGCCGCGCACGGCGCGTTGGCGAAGCTCGGCGTGCTCGCCCTGCGCGCGGATGCGCTGGACACGCTGGCGCGCGCCGACCGCATCGTGTTCGACAAGACCGGAACGCTCAGCGACCGCGAACCGCAGCTGGTTCGGACCGATACGTTCGATGGCTGCGCGCGCGACGATGCGCTCGCGATCGCGGCGGCGCTGGAACGCGACAGCGGTCATCCGCTGGCGAAGGCGTTCGAAGCGACGGGCGATGCGCTGTCCGCTACCGGGGTCCATGCCGGAGCGGGAAACGGCGTGTCCGGCACCATCGATGGCCGCGAGTGGCGGCTCGGTCGCGCGCAGTGGGCCGCGCAGCATGAGGACGACGATGCGATCTGGCTCGGCGACGGCCAGCGCGCGTTCGCACGTTTTGCGCTGCGCGAATCGCCGCGTGCGGACGCCGCGCAGGCATTGCGCGAACTGCGTGCGCAGGGCCTGCGCATCGGCCTGTGCAGCGGCGATGCCGAGGCTGCGGTCGCACGCATGGGTGAAGCGGTCGGCATCGACGACAGACGCGCGCGACAGACGCCCGAAGACAAGCTTGCCTACGTGCGCGAACGTCAGGCCGCCGGCGAGATCGTCGCGATGGTCGGCGACGGCATCAACGATGCGCCGGTATTGGCCGGCGCCGATGTCTCGCTGGCGCTGGCCGACGGTGCGGCGCTGGCGCAGCGTGCTGCCGATTTCGTGATCTGCGGCGGCGCGCTGCGGCGCATTCCGCAGGCGATCGCGCTGGCGCGTCGCAGCCGCCGGATCGTGCGCCAGAACCTCGGCTGGGCGATCGGCTACAACCTGCTGGCGCTGCCGCTGGCCGCAAGCGGTCACGTCACGCCGTGGATCGCCGCGATCGGCATGGCACTGTCGTCGCTGCTGGTCACGCTGAACGCGCTGCGGCTCACGCGCGTACCGGACATGGACGAACCGGCAACAGGCGATACAGCAACGGGCGATGCCGCAATTGGCGGTACTGCAACGACTGGCGAAGCACCGGCCTACACTGTGCGCGCATGAATATTCTTCTGGCATTGATCCCGATCAGCCTGCTGCTGCTGGGCGCGGCGATCTGGGCGTTCGTATGGGCGGTAAAGGGCGGCCAGTACGACGATCTGGACACGCCGCCGCTGGATATCCTGATCGAGGACGACAAGCCCGTGCCGATGCCCGCGCCCAGGAAACCAGCGGATGACTGATCCTCCACATTGCCTGTGGGAGCGGCGGGAGCCGCGATGCTTCATTGAAGTGGCTGGCGTTCTGTCGCGACTTCCGTCGCTCCTACAGGGCAGCAGAAGGCCGCGACGATGATCATCGA
>JANLSB010000783.1:0-1820 GCA_031362125.1 Lysobacterales bacterium
ACGCGTCCGCGTCTGGACGGTTCCGCAGTCACCGATTATTTCTTCGGCCCGCGCCTCAATACCACCGGCACGGCGCGCTACCTGCTCAATCTCGACCGTTTCTATGCGCCGCTCACCCCGGCCGAGTACCGCTCGCTGTCGACGATCCTCAAGTACAAGTCGCATTCGTGGGTGAACCAGGCCAGCGTCGTGCTGAGCGGCGACCTGTTTGAACTGCCGGCCGGCCCGGTCGGTTTCGCTGCAGTACTTGAAGGCACCCAGCAGGGTTACGACCTGAAGTCGCCCGCAGCGATCCTCCCGACCAACCGTCTGGCCTACAACCTCACCGGCACCAACGGCGGAGGCGATCGCGATCGCTACGCGATCGGCGGCGAGCTGAGCATTCCGATCTTCGAATCGCTGAAGATGAGTCTGGCCGGCCGCTTCGACAAGTACGACGACATCACCAACGTCGACGACGCCAAGACCTGGGCCGCAGGCCTTGAATGGCGCCCGTTCGATTCGCTGCTGATCCGCGGCAACTACTCGACCAGCTTCAAAGCGCCGGACATGCACTTCGTTTACAACGAAGGCAGCGGCAGCTTCGGCAACGCACTCGACACCTTCCGTTGCCTGTCGACTGGCGGTACGCCCGGCGCCTCAACCTGCGCAGGCGCTGTCTATACCTACTCGGTGTTCGCGACCAGCAAGGGCGAGCCGACGCTGGAAGAAGAAACCGGCAAATCGTTCACGGCCGGGTTCGTCTGGGACATCATGGATTCGCTGTCCCTCTCCGTCGACTACTACGACATCAAGCTGGAAGGCGCGATCGCCAATCTGTCCTCGACCTTCATTCTCGATGCGGAAGCCGGTTGCCGCACAGGCTTGACGCGCACCCGTCAGCCTTACCTGTTCACGGCCGGCTCGGCGTTCTGCCAGGAAGTCGTCAGTCGTGTGACCCGCGTTCCGGCGACGGGAGAGCCGACCGACCGCATCAGCGAAATCCGCAGCGGGCCGGTGAACCAGTCCTTCGAGCGCGTGACCGGCTTGGATGCCGCCGTGAAGTATCGTCTCGATACCGAACGCTTCGGCAACTTCGGCTTCAGCATGGAGTGGTCGCACCGGTTGAGCAACGAAGCGCAGACCTTCGCGACCGATCCGGTCGATCGCAACTTCCGCGACGACCCGGGCAACTTCGACTTCCGCAGCCGCATCCGCGGATCGGTCGGCTGGAACAAGGGCGATTGGAAAGCGAACGTGTTCATGACCCGCTACGGCTCCGTGCCGAACTGGCAGGAAACCGGCCGCATCGCCCCATACTTCCTCTGGAACGTGAATGCCAGCAAGAAGATCACCGACAAGCTGACCGCCAGCTTTTTCGTGAACAACCTGCTGAACAACTTCCACCCGGACGACAGCGGATTCAATTCCTACCCGTACTTCTGGCGCGGTTTCAGCCCGATCGGCCGCGAGATCTCGGCGCAGTTGGAATACAAGTTCAAGTAATCAGGCGACACCCGCAAGACGAAAGAGCCCGGCACACGCCGGGCTCTTTTTTGAGGCCGTGGAGCAAATCGCATCGGCACTCGATTCATACCGGGGACGGCTTCCATACCCCTCCGGATGCGGTATAAAGACGTGCCCCGGTGCGGTGCGAGCCAAACCGGGCTTCAACAACTCGATCCACGCCCTGGGAGGGGAAAGATGCGTATCAAACCATTCATGACTGTGCTCGCGCTGCCGATGCTGGCCGCAGCGTTCGTAGCGTCGGCCCAGAACGCTTCGCCGGCGGGCCGCTGGAAGACCTACGACGAGGAAACCGGCAAGCCGCGCCTCATCGT
>JANLSB010000874.1:0-3325 GCA_031362125.1 Lysobacterales bacterium
CTTGATGCGGGCACTGCCGCAGCTGCTGTTCTCGGCCGGATCCGCGCGCGTGCGCCTTCTCCAACTTCAGCCTGTGGTTCGAGATAAGTCTTGATGCTCGGAAAATCGACATCCAGACGCGAGTAGAAATCGCGGTTCTGGGTATTGCCCAGCGTCCCGCTGTTGCTGCAGTCCGCGAAGCCGCCGAACAAACCGCCGCGAAGCACATAGCCGCGTGGCCCGAGGGTGAACAGCCCCGAGCCGCTGCTGCCGCCTTCGGTGGTGCCGTTCAGCCAGGCGGCGGTGGTCTGGCTTGCGTCGGTGGTGATCGTCTGACCGGCGGAGACTTTCTTCGAGTCTCCACGCGGATGGTGGATCGCCATGACACTGCTGCCGTCGGCGATCGGCGCTGCGTTCCAGCCGGCGAAGTAGGCGAACGAAGGCGCCGCGTTGTTCAGGCGCAGCAGCATGCCGTCGGTGACGTTGCTGGAATACAGGTATGCGGCGCCACCGCTGAGCTGGGTGGTCGTCGTCGATGTGAGGTTGCCGCAGCCTGTCGTCTCGTAGTTCCAGATGGTGTTCAGCGTGTTCGCCACCGTCTGCATCTGGCTGGCGACCGGCGGCAGGTTGGTGTTGGTGGAGAAACAATGATTCGCGGAGTGGAAGTACGGAATCTGCGTCACCGGCACGGTGTCTGCGACCAGCGTACCGGTGCAGATGAAGGTGCTGCTGCCGCGTACATAGCGCATGTGCGCCACCGCATTCTTGGCGTTGACGAAGGCCGGGCCCAGTTCGCTCACGCGACAGGTGGTGTCGATATTGCAGCTGCCAGATTCGCCGATTTTTTCGATGATCTTGAAGGTGTTGTGGCTGTCGGCGATCAAGTGCGACAGCGTCGGCGCGTTGAGCTGCACTGCGAATGCGGGCACGCCTTTCGGCCGGAAAATCTCGATGCTCTGGGTGTCGCCATCGGTGTTCGGCGACCAGAACAGCCCGTCCGTGCCGGGCAGACGCTTGACCTCGGCGCCGGTCATCATTGCGACCACTTCAAAGGGTCGGGCCGAACCGCCGAAGCGCAGCTCGGCTCGGCTGTCCAGCCGGCTCACATCCAGGCCGACGCGCAGTGCGAGCGCGTCCATCGAACGGATTTCCACCTTTGCGACCGCGCCACCGGCGACGGGTCGCCAGGTCAGCACCGGCAACCGCGACTGCGTGCTTTCGTTGGAGGCATGACGGCCGATACCGATCTGGATGGCCTTCAGGTCCGGGGCTTCGTTCTTGCGCTGCAGATCGAGCAGCCGCGACAGCGCCATCTCGCCGTACTGCATCCTCGCGACATTGGCCGGGGGGAACGCCGGGGCGCGCCAAACCGGAGCCGGAGCGGCGATGGTCTTGCTGTACTCGCCAGAGGCCTCCGATGCCGTCTCGGCGGCCTGCGCCGGTGCGACAGCGGCCAGAGCGATCATCAGCGCGATCGGGAGTCGTAGAGTCTGCATGGGCGTGGACTTCATGGATGGGTCGATGGGTATGACGGCATGGGTATGACGGCATGGGAATGACGGCAAGGGCATGACGGCAAGGGAACTTGGCGGCGACCTGCGGTCCGGTCTGAACCGTCAGCTGCCAGGGGTGAGGATAAGCCCTTCACGATAAACCTGACGCAGCCGTTCATGGAAGTGATGTACGGCATTCTCGCGCAACGGATTCAGCCGGCCGGCCTCATACGACCCCGAACCCAGCCCGCGCTGCACGTCCTCGCAGATGGTGATGTCCTCGTCCTGCACTACGTCGCTGAACGACAGATCCGCCGCGCGCCGCGCGTGGCCGGCGTCGGAATCGTCGGGCGCGTAATAGAAATCGAACTCCACCCGGCAGCGGTCCGCACCTTTTGGAATGATCCGGTTGGTCTGCAGCCGCCCGGGCAGGATGTTCAGCATCGTGTTCGGCCACAGCCAGTAATACAGCGCATCGCCGCTGCCATAGAGGCCGTCGCCGCTTTCCAGTGGGCTGAACTGGAACGAATACCACTCGGCGGTTTCGGTGATGTAACTTCGGTAATCGAGCATCCGGTTGAGCTCCGGATGGATATGCGGAACGTGATAGCCCTCCAGATAATTGTCGACATACACCTTCCAGTTGCAGGCGATGTCGTAACCCGTGCGGTGGTGGTGGCCGAACGCCGCAAGATCGCGCTCCGCACCGATCCGCGCGTCGATCCCCGCGACGAAGGCCTCGAACGACGGCGCCAGCGCCTCGTCCACCGCCGCGAACGCCAGCCCCTGCCACACCCGCACCGCTAGCTGCGGCAGCCGGATGTCGCCCACATCGAAATCCGCCACGTCGGCCATTTCTGTTGCAGTGCGCAATTGGCCTTCCAGCGTGTAGGTCCAACCGTGATACCTGCAGCGAAGCGACTTCGCCCCCAACCCGTCGCACTGCGCCAACGGCCCCGCCCGATGCCGGCACACGTTGTGCATCACCCGGATCACCTCATCCGCCCCGCGCACTGCGATCACTGGAAGCCCGCCGAGATCGGCGATGGCGTGATCTCCGGCATTGCGCAGCTGGCAGAGGTGCGCCACCACATGCCAGCCCCGGTCGAAAATCAGCCGCCGGTCCAGAGCCACCACTGCCGGGTCGGTGTAGAACCGAGCGGGCAGGGCGGTGGCATGGGCGAGCGGCTGGGGGGTGAGGTCGGTGCTAAGCGGGTGCGGCGAAGTCATGCGAGAAGTATGACGCAGGATCCAAGTCTGTGACCAGATCGAACCGGCTGTTGGTTAAAAACGCTGATCAGTGATGACTGCCCAGCGTTGCGCTGTCGCTGCGACTTAGCGTATCGGGACTGGCATGTTGCCATTTGGAGGCCCATTGCCTACCTGTGGATCACAGAGAATAAACTCGTATTTGGAGCCACCAGGTTTTTTGATACCTACAATGATTCCGAAAAAAATGAACTCATGAATTTTCATTTTCATTTCGAATTCAATCTGCGACGTGGTTGCGGGAAAACGCCCATTCGCGTCAGTTGGCGGGTCTACTTTTTTAATGGGTGGACGATTAGTGGTTACGAAGCTGTCGATGTATGCATCGAATCCTGATTTCAATCTTGCATCAAGAACTATTTTCAACTTCTGGTCTGGATCGCGAGTAACTATCTCATTTTCGGTGAAAGAATAAACGTATCCTTCTCCATCTTTGCTCATGGAGTGAGTGATGATAAGCCTGGATTCGATAGGGTCCGTGGGAGGCATGCTTTCTTGTTCGTCAAAAAAAGAAATCGTGGCCATAGTAGTGTCCTCATTGCGTTGCTTTCAATTCGTGTAAGCGAACCAAGAAATAGTGATTC
>JANLSB010000016.1:0-6303 GCA_031362125.1 Lysobacterales bacterium
GTCGGCTCGAACAGCAGGCCCCAGCTGTCGAGCTCGGCGCTGTCGCCCAACGCGGCGCGGACTTTGCCGATGTTCAAGCCGAGGCCGGTGGTGCCCCACATGTACGGGATCACGTGCGCGTTGCCCGGATCGATCTCGGCCAGATCGACAAGGATCGCCGGATCGATATGCTTCAGATTTCCGAGGATTTTCTTGTCCAACGCGGCAAAACCATCGGCTGCGATCATGCGCTGCGCATAGGGCCGGGCCGACGGGAACTCCACGTCGAAGGCGTCGGGCGTGGCCGCCAGCTGCTGTTCGAGCACATCATTGTTGGAATAGACCGTGTAATTGACCTTGATTCCGGTTTTCGCCTCAAAATTCTTGATGGTGTCTTCGGCGATATAGTAGGGCCAGTTGTAAACGTTGAGGATCTGCGGCTCCGCGACGCCTTCTGCTGGTTGAGCGGCGTCGTTTCCGCAAGCGGCGAGGCCTGCGATGGCCAAGGCGATAACGAGCAGGCTTCCGATAGTGCGGTTCATCTTGCTGTGTCTCCGATTCGAGTACGGGTTCAGGAACGATCTGTGACGGATTGACCGTTATGCCGATAAAGCAATATACGTGCCAATCACAACAATTCGTTCCATTGCCGATGCTGGGGATGACGATGAACGGGCCGCATCCTATCGCGATCCAAACTGACCCGGAGCGACCATGTCCGACCCCCACGCCATGCATACGCGCGTCACCCGCAAGGTTCGCGGACAGCCGACCTCCGATGGCGCCGGCGTCAAATTGCGCCGGGCGATCGGTGGCCCGCAGTTGCCGGACCTCGACCCATTCCTGCTGCTCGACGAGTTCGGCACCGAACGCGCCGAGGATTACATCGCCGGCTTCCCGGAGCACCCGCATCGCGGATTCGAGACCGTGACCTACATGCTCGACGGCCGCATGCGTCATCGCGACAACCTCGGCAACGAAGGCCTGCTGGTGCCGGGATCGGTGCAGTGGATGACGGCCGGCCGAGGGCTGGTGCATTCGGAGATGCCCGAGCAGGAAGAAGGCCGCATGCGCGGCTTCCAGCTGTGGGTGAATCTGCCGGCAGCGCAGAAAATGAGCGCGCCGCGCTACCAGGAATTCGCGCCCGACCGGATGCCGGTTGTGCATCCGGGCGAAGGCATTGCAGTGAAAGTGATCGCTGGTGAAGTTGTCGACGCAGACGGAGCGGCCGTGCGCGGCCCGATTGCGCAGCCGGCGACAGACCCCCTGTATCTGGATATCGCGCTTGCACCGAATGCAGCCTGGGCGCTCGATCTGCCGGCGGGCCATAACGCGTTCGTGTACGTCTACGAAGGCGAAATTTCGGTCGGACAGGGTGAGCATGCGCGCCCGATCCAGAGTCATGAGCTTGGCGTATTGGGCGGCGGCGAGCGGCTGTCGCTGCACGCGGATGACAACGGAACGCGCTTGATTCTGGTCGCAGGCCGGCCATTGCGCGAACCGGTGGCCCGCCACGGGCCGTTCGTGATGAACACCCGCGAAGAACTCATGCAGGCCTTCGTCGATTTTCAGGCAGAGCGTTTCTAGGAGGGCAGGTCCAAGGCCACGGGCGATGATCCTGCTCGCTGCGGATGGCGCCCGCAGCGAGAGAAGGTGAATGGTGACGGCTTGATTGGCGACGGCCGTCGCGTCGCTGTCATCCCGGCTTGTCGATCAGCGTGCCGCCACGCTGGGCGCCGTGAAATCGAGATTCTGCACCACCTGTTGATAGCGGTTCAGGACCCCGGCATCCGTGGTGCGGATGAAGACATGCACGACACTCCCGGAACCCAGCTTCGCCAGTGTTTCGCGCACCAGTTCATTCGGACGGCCAGCGATCTCGCCGCGGTACCACCACAGTTTCTTGCCTTCGATCTGCCCCGCTTCCTCGCGCAGGTTGTTCTCGGGTTTGAACGGCGATTTCCTGGTCAGGGTCAGCGCGAATGCTTCAACGCCGCTGTCCTTGCGGACGGCACGACACAGCAATGCGCTGTCGGTTTGCAGGACATTCCATTGCAGGTCGACCATGGCAGCCGCAGGCAGCGTTGGACAGCTGGCTTCCGACGCTGGCGATTGTGCGGAAACGCCGGCAGCCCACAACAGCCAAGGAAGTGGGAGTGTGGCGAACAGGGATGCCTTCAGATTCATTGCTGACTCCGCAGATACAGGAACGGTTGTCGCCATCCATCGTGAGGGGGATTCAGCCCCTGTCCAAGAGAAGAAGCATCAACCATGCCATCAGCGGTCCGAAATCCTGGTCCGGATCACATTGCGGTCAATCGCGGTCGTTTCCCAGCCATTTATAGAGGAAACCGCCGATCAGCCCACCAAGGATCGGCGCCAGCCAGAACAGCCACAACTGTCCGATCGCACCGCTGCCGGCGAACAACGCAACGCCGGTCGAACGAGCCGGGTTCACGGAGGTATTGGTGACGGGGATGCTGATCAGATGGATCAAGGTCAGCCCCAGGCCGATCGCGATCGGCGCGAAGCCGACGGGTGCGCGGGCGTGGGTCGCGCCAAGAATGATCACCAGGAAGAACGCGGTCATGACCACTTCGCACAGGAACGCCGCCGCAGCGCTATATCCGCCGGGGGACAGGGCGTCGTAACCGTTGGTGGCGAAGGCTCCCGCGGCGGTCGAGTCGACCGCGAAATCGGGATGGCCACTGGCGATCTGGAACAGGATGAAGCCTGCAGCAATCGCCCCGATCACCTGCGCCACGATGTAGGGCGGCAGATCCTTCGCCGGAAAGCGCCCGCCAGCCCACAGGCCGAAACTCACCGCAGGGTTGAAATGCCCGCCCGAAATGTGTCCCAGCGCGTAGGCGCCGGTCAGTACAGTCAGGCCGAAGGCCAGCGAGACCCCGAGCAGCCCGATTCCGAGCGGGTTGCCGTCGCCGCCGAAATTTGCCGCCAGCACTGCACTGCCGCAGCCGCCCAACACCAGCCAGAATGTGCCGAGGAACTCGGCGGTCAGACGTTTCAGCATTGTCCTTCTCCTTCGCGAAAGTGAATCGCGGTGGCCCGGCGCCCCTGCGATCACGGGTTGTGACTGCATCTCGTGGGAGAGGGTGGGTGTCGGGAGATCACTCCTGATCAGTCCTCAATGGGCGGTGGAATCGGCAGCGAAAGTACGAGCTGCTGGCGTCTTGCGAGCGTTTCCGGATCGTTTGCGCGCATGAAGACGTGGATGACCTGATTCTTGTTGACTTCAATCAGGGTTTCCCGGATCAGAGTATTCGGCTCGTTCGGTACTTCGCCGCGGTACCACTGTACCTGCCGGCCATTGAGACTGCCGACTTCGGCGCGGTCGCCGCGCCGAGGCTTGAACGGCGACTCCTCGCTGATCGTCAAGGCAAAGGCTTCACTGGCATCGTCGGTGCGGATTGCGCGACACAGCAGCATGTTGGGAATCCGCAGCACTTCCCAGCGCAGCGATTCAGCGGTTTCGGCGGGTAAAGCAGGACAGTCCGAGAACGGGCTCTGGGCAGCCGTCTGCGCGTTCGCGGCGCCGGCCCACAGCAATGTCACACACAGAAACCACATCGATGCCATCGATTTCACTACAGGTCCCCCGTATTCGAAAATAAGGTCGCAGATTCGCATCGCGAACCTGGTGTAACTGAATTCCTTCTGCAGGCCAGTGTCGAGCGGGCGGGTCCTTGACCATGAACTTAAGCCAGCTGGAGCCCAGATTCCAGTAGCAAACGCTTTTTTTGCTTAAACACCGACCACGCTCAGACCATCGGAAGGCGTTGAATGCGGTGTCGTTGTCGTAGTCGATGGCGATTGGCTGCGCCAATCGCGGCGCGAACAGGATGGGTGGTGGCATGCCTTGCAGTTTGCTGAAAAACTTCCATGTCCGGAGGTTTTCGGTTCGCATGTCCGATGCTTGGCCGGACTTGCTCACGGTGAATCAATCGCTGACGCGCTGGCTCCGCCGGTGCAACCATCCATGATTGCGTGATCGGGCGGCCAAAAACCTGCTGCCGCAGATATGTCAGTAGCCTGCCAGGCGCCATCAGCGCGGTTTCCTGGAATGCTTCGACGTGTTTCAGCGGCGACCGAGAATCAGTTCCAACACCAGGCTGCTGCCGAAGAACGCCAGTACCAGCATGGCCATAGCGACCAGCGTCCAGCGCGCCGCAGTGGCACCGCGCCAGCCATAGCGCCAGCGACCGGTCAGCAACGCGCCGAAGCCGAGCCATGACAGTACGCTGAATACCGTTTTGTGGGCCAGATGCTGGGCCATGAGGTCCTCGACGAACAGCACGCCAGTGAGCAGTGTGGCCGTGAGCAGGATGAAGCCGACCGTGATCGAGCGAAACAACAGCGTCTCCAGCTCCACCAGCGGCGGCAGCGCACGCATCCACCCGTACAATCGACGTCGACGCAGCCCGCGTTCCTGCAGCCACAACAACATCGCCAGCACCGCAGCGATCGCCAGCGTGGCGTAGGCCAACAGCGCACACCAGGCATGCAGTTGGAGGCGCCAGTCCAGCGGCTGCGGGTCCTGACGGCCGAACCAGTCGTAGAGCATCAGCGTGACCGCAGCGATCGGAAATACGATCACGCCGAGCGCTGCCATGCGGCCGCGCGCGCCCACCAGCAGGGTCAACGCGGCCATGCCCAAGCCCACCAGCGACAGTGCCGAAAAGAAATGAAGATTCGCGCCGCCGGCGTCCCGCCAGGCCAGCAGATGGGCAGCGCCGTGCAGCAGAATCGCGACCGCAGGTGCGATCCACAGCGCGATCGGTGCCCCAGGCCCGGTCTGCGCCAACCGGCGTGCGAGCAGCCCCGTGGATAGCAGATAGAGCACTGATGCGATGAGAACGATTGTCATCATCGCAGTGTCGCATACGGTGATGCTTTCCCGCACAGCTTATAATCGTCTTCTTTCCCGCAGCGGTCCGTGCCCATGTTCGAGTCCCTCACCCAGCGTCTGTCCGGCACCATCGAGCGCCTTCGCGGCCGTGGCCGGTTGACCGAGGAGAACATCCGCGAGGCCACCCGCGAGGTCCGTATCGCGCTGCTTGAGGCCGACGTTGCGCTGCCGGTAGTTCAGGCCCTGATTGAACGGATCAAAGTCCGCGCGGTCGGCCAGGAAGTGCTCAAGTCGTTGAGCCCGGGGCAGGCGCTGATCAAGATCGTCCGCGACGAACTGGCTTCGGTGATGGGCTCGACGGCGAGCGATCTGAACCTGAACGTGCCGGCCCCAGCCGTGATCCTAATGGCGGGTCTGCAAGGCGCGGGCAAGACCACCACGGTCGGTAAACTCGCCAAGCATCTGAAGGAAAAGCGCAAGAAAAAAGTCATGGTGGTGTCGGCCGACGTCTATCGTCCGGCCGCGATCGAACAGCTCAAGACACTGGCGGAACAGGTCGATGTCCTGTTCTTCCCGTCAGATGCGTCGCAGAAGCCCGAAGCCATCGTCCGCGCCGCGATCGACGACGCGCGCAAGTCCTACGTCGATGTGCTGATCGTCGACACCGCAGGCCGCCTCGCGATCGACGAGGCGATGATGGGCGAGATCAAGGCACTGCACGCCGCTGTCAATCCGGTCGAAACCCTGTTCGTGGTCGATGCGATGACCGGCCAGGATGCGGCGGCTACCGCCAAGGCCTTCAGCGAAGCCCTGCCGCTGACCGGCGTGGTGCTGACCAAAACCGACGGGGATGCTCGCGGCGGCGCTGCGCTGTCGGTGCGCTACATCACCGGCCGTCCGATCAAATTCATCGGCGTTGGCGAGAAGCCCGATGGACTCGATGTCTTCCATCCGGACCGTGCCGCAGGCCGCATCCTCGACATGGGCGACGTGCTGTCGCTGGTCGAACAGGTCGAGCAGCAGGTCGACAAGGACAAGGCGCAGAAGCTCGCCGAGAAGGTCGCCAAGGGCAAGAAGTTCGACCTGAACGACATGAAGGACCAGCTCGAACAGATGCAGAGCATGGGCGGCCTGAGCGGATTGATGGACAAGCTGCCTGGCATGGGCCAGATCCCGGATTCGGTTAAAAATCAGGTCAGTGGCAAGGAAGTGCCACGATTGATCGCAATCATCAATTCGATGACAAAAAAAGAGCGCCGTAATCCGGCGCTGCTGAATGGTTCACGTCGTGCCCGCATCGCCAGGGGCGCCGGCCTCACTCCCGCTGACGTCAACAAGCTGATGAAGCAATATCAACAGATGGAAAAAATGATGAGCAAGCTCAGCGCAGGCGGCATGAAAGGCCTGATGCGGGGCATGCAGGGGATGATGGGTGGCCGCGGCGGGATGCCGTTTCG
>JANLSB010000019.1:0-1985 GCA_031362125.1 Lysobacterales bacterium
TCAATTTCGACAAGTGTCTTGAACTGGTGTCGATCCACCAGGGCATGAAGCAGCAGATCACCACCGATGTCAGCAACAAGGCCCGCACCTCGGGCCGCCCGGTGATCACCGAGTTCACTTGCGTGAAGTACGTCGATCAGACCTCGGTGAAACTTTACGACTACTGTCTACGCGCTGAAACGCTGGGGTCGGGAGGGAGTCAGCCCACCATGCTGTACATCGCCCGCAACTCCGGCGACCGGACCGGCAACATCATGACCTTCGCTCTGCGCGACGCGATCATCAGCGAGATCCAGTTCCAGTCGCATCCCAACGACATGCCGACCGAGCAGTTCAAGCTCAACTTCACCGAAATTCTGTGGACCTACACCATCCAGGATGTCGACATGTCGACCAAGGGCAGCATCCAAGCAGGCTGGAGCGTTATGCACAACCGTCCTATTGGCGTCTTATCCGAATGATCCGACCCGTGTCCGGAGCGTCGACGCATCGCGTCGGCGCTCCGCCTGCCAGTGCGTTGTCCAGTGCGGGGCTTCCATGCAGTTCCTGTTCGAGCGTCTGAGTGTTCTTCCCCGTGACCTGGATGGCAAATCCGAGTCATTCGATGAGGTCACCGCAGTCATTGCCCAGATCCAGCGCATCGCTTCCACCGCCCGCAGCATCGGCGATGGCATCGCCGTCGTGCCGTGGGGGATGCGCGCGGTTCCGACCCTTGGCGCCAGCGCTACGATTCAGATCGGGGCCTATGCGAAAACACTGGGCGAGGCCATCGCGCGCTACGAGCCGCGGCTGACCTCGGTGCAGGTCAGCGTCGAACACAACGACGATCCGCTGAGTCCTTATGGGCTGCAGGTCAGCGCGATCTTTCCCGATGAAGACCAGCCGCGCAATGTGCGCGTCGCTGCGCCGTTCTGATCGGCGAGAGGACAGCATCCATGCATTCCCCGGCGGATCGCCTCAAGGACTTCTACCAGCAGGAGTTCTCTGCGCTGTGCGAGGAAGCGAGCGAGTTCGCCGGGGATTATCCCGAGCAGGCGGGCATGCTCGGCTTGCAGCGCGGCCGTTCCTCGGACCCGCAGGTCGACCTGATGATGCAGTCCTTCGCCTATCTCACCGGGCGATTGCGCCATCAGCTGGAAATCGATCAGGCCGATCTGCCCAATGCGCTGCTGGGCGATCTCTATCCGCATCTGGAAGCGCCGCTGCCGTCGATGATGGTCGCCGAAATCGAGGTGCAGCCCGATGGCGTTGCGGTCATCGAGCGCGGTCGCAGTGTGACGGCATCGGTGCCGGTCAAGGGCGGCGGCAGCGTCGTTTGCCGGTTCCGTACCTGCTTCGAAACCGTACTGTCGCCGTTGACTGTCACCGAACTCGCCATCGTTTCGCCGGGCGATTATTCGTCGCTCGCGCCCGATCTGCGCGGCATTCTGCGGGTACGCCTGCGCAAGCAAGGCCGTGCGCCGCTGGCGCAGCTGCAGCCGAAGAAACTGCGTTTCCATCTCAATGCCGAAGTCGGCAGCGCCGCGTACGCGCTGCACCACCTGCTGGGTGCGAACCTTCGTGGCCTGGCGGTCGTCGAGGAGCCGGAGCGCAACAACAAGCTGCGCATGCTGCCGACCGACAGTCTGCGCTGGGTAGGCTTCGAAGACGACGAGGCTGCGCTGCCGTCGCATCCGCAGGCCCATCCTGCGTTCCGTATCCTGCAGGAATACTTCGCGTTCCCCGAAAAGTTCCTGTTCTTCGACATCGCGTCGCTGCAGCTGGAAACCGCCGTCGATACGGTCGATCTGCTGTTCCTGCTCGACGTGCCGCCGAATCCCGCATTGCGGCTGACGCCGGCGATGCTGACGACCAACTGCGTGCCGCTGGTGAACCTGTTTCAACAGCGCATCGATCCGCTTAATCTGGACCACTCGCGTTTCGAATACAGACTTACCGGAGATGCTTCGCAGCACGACAACTGCGAGATCTACCGGATCGATCGC
>JANLSB010000095.1:0-2835 GCA_031362125.1 Lysobacterales bacterium
CTGATCCAGATCGTCCAGCAGAAGGGCGTTGTTGCGCAATGTCAGCACGCAGCCTTCTTCGACCACTGCGCCTTGCCCGGACGTTACGACAGGGACATTCATTGGCGCACGGATGTCAGCGATCTCAATCGCCTGCAGATAGTGCCGGAGTACAAACGGACAGGTGGCCCATGCCATCACTCCAGCCATCGAGCGCACCGGTAACAGCAGCAGTCGTGCATCGTTGACGGCAAGTGCGCCGGCGTAAGCGTCCTCGTTCTTCTCGATGCGCTCGGGGCCGAACAGACAGCCCAATACTTGCGACGTGCTGAATCTGTCGCGCAGCACGCCCTTCAGAGACGATCCGGGCAGATAGGGCAGATTGCTGGCTTTCTCGCGCGCGATCGGCAGATCAATCGCGCCGACGGCTTGTCCGGTGCCAGCATGCAGGGCGGAGAGGGCATGCACATGGAACAGAAGCGGTTTCATCGAAGATTATCCTTGTTGTTCCGGTTGCCATGGACGGACCAGCGCCAGGCCGAATCCATCGCGTCGATCCTGTTCGGCATCGCTGAGCGGTTGCAGCCACAGTGCGGATGCATCGCCTTCGATCACCTCGAACCAGTAGGTGGCGCCGGCGGGAACTGCGCGGCGCGTCGGCTTGGGCCGCTGATGGTAGAGGTCCCAGCCGGAGATTGGCTGCCACTGGGGCACACTGGCCGCCACCAGCTTGAGGCGCAGCCCGGGATGGCCGGGTGGCGCTCCCGTGAGTTCTGTTAGCCAATCAGGGCACCAGCCCTTCGCGAACAGTGCGGGGGTGGCGAAGGTGACCGCGATGCCTTGGGCACCGGGAAGTGCGGTTTTCAACTCAACGGGCAGCGCCAGCAACGTGGGTTCGGTAGGCGCGAGCCAGGACAGGCGCCGCTCTCCGCCGAAGGCGACGAGTTGCGGCGCCAGGCCCTCGGGACCATTTCCGACGAAACACCAGTATTGTTTGCCGAAGCCGCTATCCGTGCGTCGTGGGCTGCAGTCCCATGCATCGGTCCGGAACAATTGCCCGTCTTCCGCCGCATCGCGGCTGCGATCGATCCGTACATGGACACGCGAATCGATCAAGGGCAAACACGTTGCATCGGGCGCAGCCGGCGCGACTGTGCCGCCGCCCGCCCACAGCAGATAGTCGTCCATCGACCAGAACGCTGCGGCATCGCCGGGCTTGTCGAACGCATCGGCCGCGTCCAGCATCACCGGCAACAGGCGCTTGTCGAGATCGCTGCCATGCCCGTCGGGTAGCTGCGTTGGCGCCGATCGACGGAATGCCTTGTCATCTTTGCCCAGATAGGCATCGGCAGGCTTCGGAACGAACACTTGGAGTGCGTCGCCGGTCTGCCTGACCAGCAGAACGCCATGCGCGGCAAACCCGGGCAGTGTGTCGGGATGGTGCCCTCTCGCGTCCATCAGACAGGTCCGCATCAGACCCGCCCATGCGGCAGGCGACGGGAACTGCGGCTCATCGCGGATCGCAGGGCGAAAAGGTTTGCCGGAACGGAACACCAAAGGTGCGTGCGGGCGCAGTAGATACGTCTGGAAACCGCTCATGCGTCGCCTCCATGCTCGGGAAGCTGGTGGTCGCCGGCTGCGGTCAGCCAACGGGCAAGGATCAGTTCGTTGCCGAGCATGCGCATGGCCATGGCCAAGTCATCGCCGTGACGCGGTCGCAAGTGATCCAGCCTGCTCAACAATGCGCCCCGCAGATCGTCGGCAATGGCGCGGTCTCCTCCACTCTCGCGAGAGCGCGCGATCACGCGCTTGAATTCGGCTTCGCCGATGCGACGGATATTCAGCTCCGGGTTGAGCCCGCAGGAGCGCTCGGCGGCTGCCGCGTCTTCTGCTGCAAGGGCCAGTTGCAGCCCTGATAACCGTTCTGACACCTGGAAAATGTCGAAGGCAGTGCGCGCAGGCAAGCGCCGCTTCTCATCGGAGTAAGCCTCTATCCATGTCTCCATGCTGGCGAAGTCATCCGCATCGGCGCCAATGGTGCCGAAACCCAGCCGCGCTTCGACAATGGGCCCCGAACGCATGTCCAGGCGCAGCCCGAGCGCATTACCACGTGCCCGGCCATGGATGTCGCCCTTCGCGAGCGCCTCCGCCTGTTTCGCGCTATGGCGAATGAAATTCATCGGTTCCATGATGTGGCAGATCGCGACGCCGACCCGAAGCGTCGGCGGCACGATGCCATCGACACTCGCGCCCACCTGCGCCAGCATCCGGACCAGCGTCTGCATGCGATCCGCGAAGGCCTTCGCCAAATCGCGCGCACATTTGATGGCGGTCGGCAGTACGCAGGCCACCATGACATCGTCGCCGCCGTGATAGATCGCGTGACTATCCGATGCCCGCGCCAACGCAGGCACCTGCGCGGAAAAATCAGCAATGGCTTCGGAAATCAGAGCGTGTTGTTCCCGTGTCTGCGCGACGCCGAGGAATTTGCCCATGCCGTCGCCATCGGCGTACAGCAGTGCCACGTATGGATTGGGTCGCGTCTTGATCCTGCCCATGAGTCTGTGCAATTCGGCCAACGCATCGATTGCAGGTTTCTCCGCTTTGCGCTTCGTACGAGCGCGTGCCTCGGCCAAAGCGCCGCCGAAGAACAATCCAGCATCGTAGGGGAACTGGGCATAGCACTCCTGGTTGCCATCGCAACGCGTGGCATAGCCGAGATTGCACAGATCTTCGTATGTTTCCTTCAGTGCCTTGCGGTCAGGTTCATCCATCGATGCCAAAATCGATGCCAACCATGAATGCGCGGCGAGCCGAGTCAACGCGGTGAACTGCTCGGACTGGCCGTACGAGCGC
>JANLSB010000151.1:0-11317 GCA_031362125.1 Lysobacterales bacterium
TGCAGCGGAAGGTGCTGCAGCGGGAGGTGCTGCAGCGGGAGGTGCTGCAGCGGGAGGTGCTGCAGCGGGAGGTGCTGCAGCGGGAGGTGCTGCAGCGGGAGGTGCTGCAGCGGCTGCTTCCACTACCGTCTCGTTCGGCACCGGAGTCATGGCGGGTGCGGCGGCGGGTGCAGCCGGTGCGGCGGCGCAGGGTGCGCTGAGCAGTTTTGTGGGTATCGGTAGCTTCAGTTGGCGCAACGTGTTCGCGGGTGCGATCACCGGCGCGATCACCGGCGGCTTAGGGCCCGCGGCTGCCGCAACGGGCAGCATCGCAGCGCAAGCGGGCAGTCTATTGCTGTCCGGCGCAGCCAGCTATATCGGCAACAAGATCGCCGGCGTGCCGAACACGCACTTCAGCTGGAAATCGGTAGCAGCGAATGCCGTGGCAAGCGCAGTCTCGTCGAGTGCCTCCAATGCGGTCGGCGGGCGTATCGCGAACGATGCGCTGCGTGGTTTTGTTGGCGGCGTTGTGGGTGGCGCGACCAGCGCAGGCCTGCGCAAGCTGATGGGTGCTGACGAAGAGTTCGACTACATGGCCGTGGTCCAGGGGGCGATTAACGGGATGATGACGGTGACGCCGCGGCGTGAGGCGGGCGTCAATGAGAAGGAGAAGCAGGGCGCTGGGGGCAATACGAAGTCCGGTGGTATAGGAAAGTTCAACCCGAGCAAGTCAGGCATCGACCTCTCCCGAGTCATGGCCGCAGAGTTCGGCAATCGCTCCGGCAACGGTGCGGTCTACGACGATGGCACATCGCCCAGTGCGATGCGGATCGGCGATTTCATGTTTGGGCGTAATGCCAAGATCACATTGGGTCCGGGCGTGATCGAGGCGGCAGAAGCGGGCAATCCGCAGGCGCAGGAAGCGGTGCGTCAGTACAACATCCAGCAGGACAGATACAGCGACGATTTGATCATCAGCGGCGCTCCAGCCAGGCCGTCCGAGCCCGCCGATCTCGATACCATCGTCGTCGTGGGCGAGCGACGGATTCCGCTCGCGCCTGTCGAGCCATTGAAGTTCAGCTACACATCGCCGCAATTGATGCCAATGGGTTCGCTTGAACTGGACGCCCAGGTGATCACCACAATGAAGACGTCGCCATCTAGTCCATCGCCTCTCGGTAGCTTCATTTCAATGTGGGGAATCAATGGCATGACGTCGTTGGCCCAGACACTCACTCCGATCGTCTGGAACTATGGGGTCGCCAAGATCAACCCGATGCGGCAAGCATCTTGGAACAGCTACGTGCAAACCACCATCGGGCAAACGGCCATCGGCCAGCGACTGGCCGGTGGTGCGCCCGGGATGCTCCCGCACTGGAGTTGGGAAGGTCTAGCGAAAAGTCAGGCCCCGAATCTGATCAACTGGGCAGAAGGCGGCTTCGAGCTGCCGCAGAACTTGGCGGATTTACAAGTCGGCAGCACGATGGCTGGATTAAACATCGCCAGCGGCATGAGTACCAGCTTGTATCAAATGTCGCTGCCGGGCAGGATCGACTACCTTGCCACCGGTGAGCGTCGCAGCTTACCTACATTTACCATCGCACCTCGCTATCAGGCTGGGGGTGCTTTGTTCGATGGAGCTATGTTTGCGACCAGCTTAATTGCCCCGGAGGCCCGCCTTGGCACAGTTGCCGTAGGTACTTCGCGTGGTACGATGACGGCTGTAAGAGGAGCTGCGAGGGAGGCTGAGGTTGTTGCCGCAAACAGCGGAAGGCCGCTGACGATTGCGTCGAACCCGGCCACGGGCAACCCGGAGGCCATCTCCAGAGGGTTGGGGCAGCTCAGCGCACGGCAGAGAATGGTATTGGAACAATTGCCCGAGTACGGGTCATCGACCGTCGCCCATAAATCGTTCGGACAGCGCGACATTGCAGCACTGACTGCCGAGACCGGCGATGAGTTTGCGATGTTCTCGACAGGCGGCCGACGCCTGATCTATCGCGGTGACGCGAGAAGAGTGCCGATCACACCAGAAATTGGAGAGCAACTTGCTGCTCGTGGATGGCGGTGGTCCAACCATGTACACCCCGGTCAGAGCGTTGGTGTTTTGCGCTCTTCTGCCGGAGATCAAGCAGTTCTGCGTGCAATGGGAGGACGTCAGAGCGCTCTCTTTAACTCGGATGGGCAACGAATTTTGTTTACGCCAGAAGGCGATAGCGTGAAGGGTATGGAAGCCATGGTGGTGAAGCAGAAATTACTGTCTCTGAAAGATATGGAGCCGATTGCGCGTGATGCTACCCGCGATGCCTTGAGTGCGTACCCGGAACCACCAAAAGAAGAGCAAGCACACTGGGTGCTCAGAAAATTTGAGGACGGTGAATTTGGTTTTTTTGAAATCTACATTCCGGGTGAACGTCCCGAAGATGCTGAAGTTGTCAGCCTTGCCCGTGTGCACCGTCGCACGGGTGAGGTCAGCGTTGAAGTCTTCCTCGAAAAATAACCGTTTCTCTCTTCTTCTCTAAACCGCTAAAAAAGCACCCCCAACGCCCGGCACCGCCGGGCGTTGTCGTTTGAGCGCGTCGATGTCGGTGTGATGTTCGCGATCACCCCGTGTCAGAACAGACCGCCTTGCCGATCGAGGTCTTCCGGTGCGATGCCGCTGCGCAGGACGCCGATGATGATGAAGGTTTGCGGATGGGCCTTCATGGTGCCCATGATGAAATGCGGATTGCGTTGCGGGATGCGCTCGCCGTATTCCTGCTGGAGCATCTCCAGCGCCCTGTCGCCGTACTTGCGGCGATAGGCGAGGTAGGCCGCCTGTACTTCCCAGTCGTGGATGTAATGCCGGTGCGGGTGGTTGCCGGAGGTGAAGCGGTAGCCGAAGGCGTATTCGGTGTCGGGGAGTTTGGCCAACGGTGCTTCAAACAGTGAAACTTGCTGAAAAGCCGCCTGGTTGATGGCGCGGTCGTCGTCGTTGGTGTCGGCTTCCTTGTCGATGAAGAACTTCAGACTGCCCGGATCTGGCTGGACGATGCCGAAGCTGCGTCCAGTCGCCTTGTTCTCTTCGTGCAATGCCTTGAGGCTGGGTGCGATGAAGGGCCTCCAGAGTTGAACCTTGGCGGAGTCGCTCAGATCTTTGCCCGCGCCGACGATGCGGATGGACTCTTCAACGACATGGCGGCTCTCCGGACGGTGATCGTCGCGGGGGCGCTCGGCGTTCATCTCGATCAGATCGAAACGAGCGAACTGGCGATCCTTGGGCAAGTGGCGGTAGCGTATTGGATACAAGCGCAGCATCTCGCGGCCATCTTCGCTGACGGCCGCGACGCAGACGGTTTCTTCGTAGGTCTGGCTAGGCTGTGGATAGGCTTTGACCAAGATGCGTGCACGAATGCGCTGCAGCTTCCCGTTTTGCATGTGCGGTCACTCCATGATGCTTGGGCTTGATGCCGGTAAGTTCACTCAGGGCTTCGGCGACGGCGAG
Organism: Lysobacterales bacterium; assembly: GCA_031362125.1. Lineage (GTDB taxonomy): Bacteria > Pseudomonadota > Gammaproteobacteria > Xanthomonadales > Xanthomonadaceae > Lysobacter_I. Next base: position 3,464 of record JANLSB010000151.1, read on the forward strand.
GCGATGACAGGTTTTGTGGTCGCGCTCGTAGCACAGCAGCGCAATGGTGCCCGAGAGTTCTTCGGTCAGTTGTTCGAGCAGCTCGCCTTGCTTGTCGAGGTGTTTGCCGAACTTCTTGAAAAAGCGCGTGTAGTCGCCGTCTTCGCGCAACTGATGGCGGATATCTTTAGGTGAACCCAGACGCGGCTCGTGGCGGTAAGCGATGCCGACGCTGGCGAGGCCTTCGCGCAAAGCGGTTTTGGCGAAGCCGGGGCGACGCGAAATAGGCAGTTCACGGATATCGAGCAGTGTAGTGACGCCCAATGCTTCCAGTGTGCTGAGAAAGTGCCGGAGCTCCGCGCCTTCGTATCCGATGGTGATGATCTTCTTGAGGCTCATAGCTTGGTTCCTGTGCGGTTCTGTTCGGCAGCGATGAAGGTATCGATCAGGCCTAGCAGTTGTTGCTTGGGCTTGGCGGGCATGCGTTCGATGAGTCTGAGCCTGCGTTCCAATCGTGTGCTCACTGGAGACTTGGCTGTCTTGCGGCTGGTGTTCAGACCCAGCAGCTGATCTGTTGAGACGTTGAGTGCCTGCGCCAAGTTGATCAAGAGATTGGCCGGTGGGTGCTCTGACTCGGCTTCGTAGTAGGCGATCTGGCGGCGACTGGCGCCGATCTCATCGGCGAGTTGCTGCTGGGTATATCCGGCGGACTTGCGTAGTTCGGCCAGGCGCAGGCCGAAGCCTGTCTGAGGGGCGGGGTGCTTGGGCATGGCGGCGGGTTCGTCGTGAAGCCGCTCAAGAGAGTAAGCCCGGTTTTCGTACATGGCGCTTGCCCGAGGTTGGTTCGTGATCTAGAGTGTACGACAATCGTACAAACTTGTGTCATGCCCGCTAAGCGCGAAAAAAGTGGCTTGCGGGGCTTGACAGGTTTTTATCCACAGGAGGTTTTTATGCCGCGCATCCCCGACGACGAACTGGACCGGCTGAAGGCGGAAATCTCCCTCGTTCGCTTGGTCGAAGGCCGTGGGATCGCGCTGGCGCGGCAGGGGAAGGACTGGGTGGGTCGGTGTCCGTTCCATGCTGACGAGACACCATCGCTGGTGGTCACGCCGTCGAAGAACTTGTTCCACTGCTTCGGCTGCGGTGCGGCGGGCGGTCCGGTGGACTGGGTGATGAAGCTGGACGGGGTGAGCTTCCGGCATGCGGTGGAGTTGTTGCGGAACGATCTTCCCTTAGCCGCTGGTTCGGAATCCGAGCCGCAGGCGGTGAAGCGTTCGACGGTGGCGAAGCTGGCGTCACCGCTGGCGTCAGATGCGGACGATCAGACGGCGCTGGGTCAGGTGGTGGATTACTACCGCGCCACGCTGTTGGCTTCGCCTGATGCACTGGCGTACCTGGAGAAACGCGGGTTGCGCGATGCGGCGCTGATCGAACGGTTCCGGTTGGGGTTCGCCAATCGTTCGCTGGCGTATCGGTTGCCGCAGAAGAATCGTGCGTCGGGCGCGGCGGTACGCGGACGGTTGCAGGCGCTGGGCGTGTTGCGCGAGAGCGGGCACGAGCACTTGAACGGCTCCATCGTGGTGCCGTTGTGCGATGCGGCCGGTGCTGTGGTGCAGCTGTACGGGCGGAAGGTTCACGACAACTTGCGGCCGGGCACGGCGTATCACTTGTATCTGCCGGGTCCGCAGCGCGGTGTGTGGAATCTGGAAGGCTTGCAAGGGTGCGAGGACGCAATCGTCTGCGAGGCGCTGTTCGATGCGATGACGTTCTGGGTCCACGGCTTCCGCAATGTGACCAGCACGTATGGCGCGGGCGGCGTCAGCGATGAACTGCTGGCTGCGCTGGTGGCGTGTGGTGTGCGTCGGGTGTTCATTGCCTTCGACCGCGATGCGGCAGGGGATGCGGGTGCGGAGAAGTTGGGTGCGCTGCTGGTGGAACGCGGCATGGAGGTGTTCCGGGTGCGGTTCCCGAAAGGGATGGATGCGAACGAGTACGCGCTGACGATGCAACCTGCGCAAAAAAGTCTCGCGCTTGCACTGAAGCAGGCCGAATGGGTGAGCCGTGGCGTTCGTGCCGTCGACGCGGACGCAACCGAAACCGCAGTCACCGAATCCGAAATAGTGGGTCAGTTCGATGAAAATCTCGCACCCTCTGCCGGCGACGACGCGTCGTCGCAATCTTCCTTCTTAGCCGCTGCTTCTGATATTGAAGCCGAAGTCACCGACGCCGAAATCCTCCTCACCATCAACCGCCGGCAGTACCGAGTACGCGGCTTATCGAAGGCGACCAGCGCCGAAGTGATGAAGGTGAACGTCCTCGTGCGCGATGGCACCGGCTTCCATGTGGACACCTTCGACCTGTACAGCGCAAAGGCGCGTGCGGGGTTCGTGGCGCAGGCGTCGCGGGAGCTGGGTGTGTCCGAAGCGGTGTTGAAGTCCGACCTGGGGGCGTTGCTGTTGAAGCTGGAAGAGCTGCAGGATCAGTTGATACGCGGCGTGCTGGCCAAACAAGACGCGCAGCCGGTGATGAACGATGCCGAGCTGCAATCGGCGCTGACGTGGCTGCGTTCGCCGCATCTGCTGGATCGGGTGCTGGATGACTTCGCGTTGTGCGGCGTGGTCGGAGAGGAGGCGAACAAGCAAGTTGCGTACTTGGCGGCGGTGTCGCGGTTGTTGCCGCGTCCGCTGGCGGTGCTGGTGCAGAGTTCGTCGGCGGCGGGGAAGTCGTCATTGATGGAGGCGGTGTTACGGTTGATGCCAGCGGAGCAGCGGATCCAGTACTCGGCGATGACCGGGCAGAGTTTGTTTTACCTGGGCGAGCAGAATCTGAAGCACAAGATTCTTGCGATCAGCGAGGAGGAAGGGGCGAGTCAGGCGAGCTATGCGCTGAAGTTGTTGCAGTCGGAGGGCGAGGTGTCGATTGCCAGCACGGGCAAGAACGCGGTGACGGGGAATCTGGAAACGCAGACGTACCGGGTGGAAGGGCCGGTGATGTTGTTCAGCACGACGACGGCGATCGATCTGGACGAAGAGTTGCTCAATCGGTGCTTGGTGTTGAGTGTGGACGAAAGCCGCGAGCAGACGCAGGCGATCCACGCGGCGCAGCGTTCGCGGCGGACGCTGGCGGGCTTGCGCGCAGGCGTGGCGCGGGATGAGGTGGTGGCGCTGCACCAGAACGCGCAACGGCTGCTGCGGCCGTTGGTGGTGGTCAATCCGTACGCGGAGCGGTTGACGTTCCTGAGTGAGAAAACACGGATGCGCCGCGATCACGAGAAGTATCTGGCGCTGATCGATGCGATCGCGCTGCTGCACCAGTATCAGCGCGAGGTGAAGCGGGAGGCGTGTGGGTCTGCGGTGGTCGAGTACATCGAAGTTGAGCTGTTGGACATCGCGCAGGCGAATGCGCTTGCACACGCGGTGCTGGGTCGGACGTTGGATGAGCTGCCGCCGCAGACGCGGAAGTTGTTGGGACTGATCGCGGAGCACGTGCGTGCTTCATGCGCGGATACGCGCATGAAGCAGAGCGATTACCGCTTCAGCCGCAAGACCGTGCGTGCGGTCAGTGGTTGGAGCGATGGCCAGCTGAAGGTCCACTGTGCGCGGTTGGAAGACATGGAATACCTGCTGGTGCATCGGGGCAGTCGCGGCAAAAGCATCGAATACGAGCTGCTGTTCGACGGCCTTGTCGATCAGGAAGTGCCGCACCTGATGGGCTTGATCGATGCTGAAGGGCTGCAGAAATATGGTTACGACGGCGAAAAGTCAGGGGTAAAGCGCGGAAAGTCAGCCCCAAGTCAGGGCCAAGTTAGCCCCAAGTCAGGGGTAAGTCAGGGCGCTGAAATCGTCGAAAACGCCGAGAAAATCAGTGCAACCGTTGCTCCTGTCGATGATCGGCTGAAAAACGCACTTCCTGTGAACGATGCGGCCGTCAATCGTAGTCGTACACGCGGCGCGGCTTCCCTCTTAGCCGCTGCTTCTGCTTCGACTTCGGAGCACTGACATGCCGCGCGTGCAGAGGCAGCGCCATGCGGCGGCGCGGCCGGTGGCGGTGTCGTTGTATCCGCACATTCTTGTTGCCGATCCGTGCGGCATGTACGCGCTGCTGCAGGAATACCTGCTGTGGTTGCGGTCGCGCAATTACTCGGAGGCGACGCTGGCGGGGCGGGAGTTGTTCCTGTGCGGAATGATCGAGTGGTGCGGGCAGCGTGGTGTGCATCGTCCGGGCGAGGTGACGAAGCCGATCCTCGAACGCTATCAGCGGTATCTGTTCCACTACCGCAAGAAGAACGGCGATCCGCTGGGGTTCCGCAGTCAGTACAACCGCATCGTTGCGATCCGCACCTGGTTCCGTTGGATGGCGCGGCAGAACCTGATCGTCAGCAATCCGGCGAGCGATCTGGAGTTGCCGCGGTTGGAGAAGCGTCTGCCCAAGGCGATCCTGTCGGCGCGGGAGGCGGAGCTGGTGTTATCGCAGCCGGACGTGACGGACGTGATGGGGCTGCGCGATCGGGCGATCCTGGAAACGCTCTACAGCACCGGCATCCGGCGGATGGAGTTGGTCGGTCTGGACGTGCAGAGCGCGGACGTGGAGCGCGGGACGCTGCTGGTGCGGCAGGGCAAGGGCAAGAAGGATCGGATGATCCCGATCGGGAATCGTGCGCTGGTGTGGATCGAGAAGTATCTGGCGGACGCTCGGCCGCAGCTGGTCTGTGGCCGTGATGAAGGCGTGCTGTTCCTGAACCGGTTCGGCGGGATGATCGCGGTGGATCAGCTGACGAACACGGTGCGCGGATACATCGAGCGTTCGGGGATCGGCAAGGCGGGGAGCTGTCACCTGTTCCGGCACACGATGGCGACGCTGATGCTGGAGGGTGGCGCGGATGTGCGGTTCATCCAGGCGATGCTGGGGCACGCGTGCCTGAGCACGACGGAGATTTATACGCAGGTGAGCATCCAGAAGTTGAAGGAGGTGCACACGTTGACGCATCCGGCGAACCGGAACCGGCGGGACCGGGCGGCGGCGGAGGGGGCGGACGACGCACCAGAGGCCACGGAGGCGGCGCTGTGGGCGGTGTTGGCGGCTGAACAGGCGGAGGAGGTGTGGGGCGCTGGTGCGGGGGTAGAATGCGTCTGACCCACGTTCGGAGAGTGCTCATGTCCGCTGTGTTCAAGCAAGAAGCGCACAAGTTGATTGATGCGTTGCCGGAGACGGCCAACTGGGACGAGTTGGCGGAGAAGGCGCGTTATCTGGCGGCGGTTGAACGCGGAATTGCCGCAGCGGATCGCGGCGAGTTCGCCAGCCCCGAGCGGATGAAGGCGATGTTCGCGCAATGGGGTGTGGATGTTGAGGCTTGAGTGGTCGACGCCTGCGGCGGATGAACTGGAAGCCGCACAGAGCTATTACGACGGCTTGAATCCGATGGCGGCGCGGCTGTTGGCGCGTCGCATCGTCGATGCGGCGAAACGCTTGCGAGAGCAACCGCAGATCGGGCGTCCTGGCTTACGCAATGGGACGCGGGAATGGGTGGTGTCGCGGACGCCGTATGTGCTGGTGTATCGGCACACGACGCAGGCGGTGGAAATCCTTCACGTCTGGCATACGGCGCAGGACTGGACGCAGCCGACGGACTGATGCACTGAGTGGCGCGGCTTAGCTGCGCTCAAGCCGACGCCGGGTCGTGGCAGCATGGATGCCATGCCGCGACTGAAACGACACCGCAGCGTCGCGGCTTAACCGCTGCGCGGTTCAAGCCGACGCCGCATCGCGTCGGCGTCGACACCGCATCGCATCGGAAAGGTCCCGCGAACCGCTCGGGCACAGGCCCGCGCCGCTGCGCGGCGGCCGCCCTGCGACATAACGTGGCGTTATGCGCACCGTCGCGCGGTCACGGCGCTTGCGTGGTGCATCCGCTGCCGAAGTTGCGTCGCAGCAAGCGCCGCGCCCACGCGCCGCTGTTCGTTCCGCTGCGCTGCACCGCATAACACACGTTATGTCTTCGGGCGGCAGCGCTTCGCGCTCGGGCCTACGCTCAGGCATTGCGGGTCAGCGTGCACGCAACCGCGTTGCGCTTGCGCCCACGCGCATGGGCAGGCATGGGCGCGTGCGTTGCACGCCCCCACGCGGGCACGCACCCGCTCTCGCACGTGCGCCCCCGCGTGCTTGCGGACGCACCTCGCGTGCGCGTGGACCGATGGCTGCGTCTTCGTCACCGCAGTCGCCACGCGCTCCGCGTCTGCAAGTTGGTCAGGGGGCTCGCTGTTGTCGTCCCAGTGTCGCACCGGTCACAGGCGCGTCAAGGTCGAGGCGAGTTGCTGCGCAAACCTTGACGCGCCTGTGACCGATGCAGGTTGGACTTGCCAACAGCGGCCGTTCCGGCCGCCGGGCAAAGCGGAGAAGCGTCATGTCTGAAGTGTTGCTCATTGAAGTCCCGCAGCCGTTCATCGCGCTGTGCGCCGGTAGCGATGTATCGCCGCAGGCGGTGCTGCGCGGAATGATCGCGGTGCTGTGCGAACTACACGTCGAAGAAAGCAAAGACGCTGTGGGCTTGTACGCCACGGCGGTGGGTTAATCCAATCACACGCACAGCGCCCGGCTGCGCCGGGCGCTGGTCATCGAAGGAGGTTGTCATGTCCAAGTTCCCTACAACACTCGAAGCGTTGGATGAAGCCGAAGATCTTCCGCCGCTGTGCATGGTGCTGCCCGATGAGTTCTTGCGGGTGTGCATCAAGGACGGGGTGAGTCCTGAAGTGGTGATGCACGGGTTCATCGCGGATCTGTGCGGGTTGTCCCTGCGTGATTACCGCACGTTCGGTCCAGAGCCGCGCCGGTTGGCGATCGATTACTACCTGCGCACTCACGGCCGTTGGGCCAGGTAACGCACGCACCGCAACGCCCGGCACGCAGGTGTCGGGCGTTGTCGTGTGGGTGGTTGCTTCGTGGAGACCGTGCCCTGGCGCGTGGGGGCCGCGCGTCGCTTCGGTGAGTGTGTCGACCACGCGCTGCGCAGGAAGATCAAGAACAGGATCAAGAGCGCGGCCGCGCGGCTGCGCAGCGCCGCCGGCGTCGGCGGCTTACCTGTGGGCCGCGCCACGATCCGGCTTATCGGCGGCTGCGGCCAAAAAAGCGCGTCTAGGGAAAAAATCCGGCACAATCGCAGTCGTATGCACAGGTTGCTCGCCAAGCTATTGATTGCGTTCGCGTTGTGCCTGCTGATGGCAGAAACCGCGTCGGGGTATGTTGTTGCCGCAAACAGCGGCAAGATCGGTATCCCTGCAACGCGTTCGACGAATCCGCTAAGCCCGGTTCTGGAGTTTGACGCGCATGGAAACGAGCTTCTCTACAGGGCGATGAAACCGACAGATTTCGCCAAGCTGCAGCGGACTGGCAAGCTTCCTGCGACAGGGGAAACGTTTATCTCGCCGTCCGAGGCCTATTCACGCGGATATGACGGTGTTCTCGTTCGATTTACGACGAAGCCTGGAACCATGCAGCAGCTTGCTGACATAGGGGTAACCGCTAACCCTGGCACTGCCAGTCTGTTCCCGGGAATGCAAAGCGCAGCGAAGGGTTGGACGGCGAGCAACGCCATGTTCAAGCTTGAAGGAAGTGTCGTTAATACAGGCCTTGGGCGAGGTAATGCGTTAACCATCTTCAATCGGAACATCGTCCAATACGTGCCTATCTATTAATAATTTCGTTGATGAGCCAGGAAGAAGAAATGTCTCAGTTCAAGAGGGTCTACCAGCTTTCTGATGAGCTGGTGCATGATACCGAGCAAGTTGCCGATGCCCAAGCACTGACTCTCGATCAATCGAGACCTCACATTGGGCTCAAGGGGAGTCTTGGTCTGTTTGGGTCTTCGGAGTGGTGGAAAAA
>JANLSB010000237.1:0-8826 GCA_031362125.1 Lysobacterales bacterium
GCGGTGGCGTGGATGCGCGCCGGCAGGCGCTGGAGGTGGACGACCCTGCGGTTGCGCTGCTGTCGCTGAAGATCTGCGACCCGGCGATGGGCAGCGGTCATTTCCTGGTGTCGCTGGTGGACTATCTCGCCGATCAGGCGCTGGAAGCCAGCGCCGCGGCGGCGGCGACAACGGCCCGGGACGCGTCCGACTGGCATTACGAATCGCCGCTGCTCGGCCGCATCCGCGGTATCCGTACGCGCATCCTCGCCAACGCGCGCACAGGTGGCTGGACGGTGGCCGAAGACCAGCTCGACGACCGCCACATCGTCCGTCGCATGATCCTCAAGCGGGTGATCCACGGCGTCGACAAGAACCCGATGGCGGTGGAACTAGCCAAGCTGTCCCTGTGGCTGCACACCTTCACCGTCGGTGCGCCGCTGTCGTTCCTCGACCATCATCTGCGCCGCGGCGACGCACTGTTCGGCGAACGCCTGGGCGAAGTGGTGGCGGACCTGCGCGCGCGCGGTGGCCTGCTGGCGCAGAACGATCTGACCACCATCGGCATGGCGGTGCATGCGCTGAACGATATCGGCGAGCTGACCGATGTCGATATCGCCGAGGTGCATCAATCGCAGCGCCTGCTCGAAGAAGCGCAGCGCGGCCTGCAGCCGCTGCGGCGCCTGCTCGATTTCTGGCACGCCCTGCGCTGGCTGGCGCCATTGGATGCGCCGAAGAAGCTGCGCGGGCCACGCCATGCCGCGGTGGCCGACCTGCTGTCCGGGCGTTTCGGCGGCAACCTGCTGATGCTGGTGAACGACCGCGCCCACGCCACCGACATCGCCGACCACGACAAGGCCGAAGCGATCAACGCATTACTGCAAGAGTGCCGCGCGCTGTCGCGCGAAGAAGGATTCATGCATTGGGAGCTGGCGTTCCCCACCGCGTGGCGCGGGCTGGAAACGGGCGATCCGCAGGGCGGGTTCGATCTTGTCATCGGCAATCCGCCGTGGGACCGGATGAAGCTGCAGGAAGTGGAATGGTTCGCCGAGCGCCGTCCGGAGGTCGCGCATCAGGCGCGCGCAGCGGACCGCAAGCGCATGATCGCGCGGTTGGAACAGGACGGCGACCCGCTGTGGCAGGACTACCGCGAGGCCGCCGAACGTACCGACACCATGGCCAGGGTCGCGCGCGCCAGCGGCCAGTACCCGTTGCTGTCCAGCGGCGACATCAATCTGTATTCGCTGTTCGTGGAGCGCGCCTCGCGCATCGTGCGCAGGCAGGGCGTGGTGGGTCTGCTCACGCCTTCGGGCATCGCAGGTGATCTCGGGGCGGCGAAGTTCTTTCGCAGCATCTCAGCGGCGGGCCGTCTTGGCGCCTTGCTCGATTTCGAGAACCGCGCGGATTTTTTCCCCGATGTCGACAGTCGTTTCAAATTCTGCGCGCTGGTCTTCGGCGGGCCGGAGCGGCGCTTCGCGAATGCGCGCTGCGCGTTCTATCTGCATCGTGTGGATCAGCTGAGCGACCCCAAGCGGATCATTCCGCTGGACGCCGCCGATTTCGCCGCGGTTAATCCCAATACCGGCACCGCGCCGATCTTTCGTGGTCGCCGCGATGCCGAGATCACCACCCGCATCTACCGCGCACATCCGGTGCTGGTGAATCGCAGCGCCGAGTTCGACAATCCGCCCGGGCCAGCGCGCGCCTTGTGGCCGGTGCGATACGCCAACATGTTTCACATGACAAACAATTCCGGCGCGTTTCGTACCATCGCATGGTTGGAAGCGAACGGTGGATATCGGCTGGCGGCGAATCGCTGGAAATGCGGTCGTGAGGATTATGTGCCTTTGTACGAGGGCAAAATGGTGCAGGCGTACGATCATCGTGCCGCAAGCGTCACGGTGAATCCGGAGAACTTGCACCGCCCTGCGCAGCCGATGCCTGCGAACGAAGTGCAACACTGCGACCCTGCGTGGTTGCCAGAGCCGCAATATTGGGTGGCAATGAACTCTGTCAGAGAACAATTGCATGCCGAGTGGTATCTGGTTTTCAAACACGTTAGTGCTCCGACAAATGTCAGAACCATGATCTCGGCCATATGTCCCAAAGCGGGCTTTGGCAACTCTTTGCCGTTGTTACTGACTGATGATGTGATGCTAGCAACCAAGCTGCAAGCGAACTTCAATGCGATTGCATTCGATTTCATAGTGAGGCAGAAGCTACAAGGTCAAAATTTGAATTTGTTTGTAGTCGAGCAATTACCGCTGATCGATCCCCGCCGATTCGAGGAAAGGCTGGGCACCGGCACGATTGCCGATCTGATCCGCCGTGAAGTGCTGCACCTGACTTATACCGCGCACGATATGGCCGCCTTCGCACGCGATCTGGACCATGACGGGCCGCCGTTCGCCTGGGATGCCGAGGATCGCCGCCACCGCCTGGCGCGGCTGGATGCCCTGTTCTTCCGACTTTACGGACTGGACCGCGACGATGCCAGTTACATCCTCGATACTTTCCCGATCGTGCGCCAACAGGACGAGGCGGCGTTCGGACGTTATCGCACGAAGGACCTGGTGCTCGCCTATATGAATGCTTTGGCGGCAGGCGACACCGATACTTGCGTCCATGCCTGATCGCGAAATCTTTGCCGCATGCCCCTGATCCGCGCCACCGCCAAACTGCTCAAACGCCTGCGTCTGCCGGCGAAACCGCCCGAGCACGATGCTGCGGACACCGCGCCGCTGGGCGAGTGGTATGCCGACATCGATTTCATCGACCGCGAGCCGTTCGTGGTGATGCTCAACGCCGCGACCGGCGTTGGCCTGGTGCTGCCGGGGGGCGCGGCCGAGCTGCGCAGGCTGCATACGCATGCGCGCGACCAACTTGCGCTGTTGTTCGCGCACTACGGCATCGGCGGCGCGCTGGCCGATGCCGAACTGCTGGCATGGACTGCGCCGCCGCACTACGCCGCGACGCGCGATCGCAGCCTGCTGGGCTCGCTGCGGCGTTTCAAGGACGACAGTTGGCATCGCTTCGCGCATGCCGACCGCAACATGCCGATGGCCGCGGGCGACCAGTGGCAGGGGCTGTTCCGCCATCCGAGTCTCGTCAAGCCCGGTGAACGCTACGGCTATCAGCATTGGCAGCGGCCTTTGGATCTGGCCCGGGTGCGGCTGCAAGCGACGGCGCCCGAGTCTGCGGTCGAATCCAAGCCCGAGCCTGAGCCCGGGGCCACACTGCGCCTGCGGCTGCTAGACTGCGCGGCCGGCGGGGCGCCGATGTCGCGCTCGGCGGCACAGCGGTGGTTGCGGGATGCGACCGGTGTGCGCACGCTGCTGCTCGATTGTTCCGGAGTGGCGGCTATCGGTCAGGCGTTCGCGGACGAAGTGTTCCGGGTGTTCGCGAACGCGCATCCGGAGGCGACGCTCACGGCCGTGGATGCGGCCCCCGATGTGCTGCGCATGATCCGGCGCGCCGAAACACTGCGCGAAGAACAACGGCGTTCGCCGCCCGACCTCATCTGGCTATGAAAACCATGCATTCGTTTCCCGATTACCCCTTCACTCCCAAACGCCTGGAAATACGCCCCGGCATCGCGATGTCGTATCTGGACGAAGGTCCGCGCGATGGCGAAGTAGTGGTGATGCTGCACGGCAACCCGTCGTGGAGCTACTACTGGCGGCATCTGGTGCTTGGCTTGAGGGACAAATACCGTTGCATCGTGCCGGATCACGTCGGCATGGGCTTGTCGGACAAGCCGGGCGACAAGGATTATCGCTACACACTGCAGTCGCGCGTGGAGGACATCACCCGTCTGCTCGATACCCTGGGCATCGACGGCCCGGTGACGATGGCGGTGCACGACTGGGGCGGGATGATCGGTTTCGGCTGGGCGCTGACCCACGAGGCGCAGGTGCGCCGGTTGCTGATCACCAATACCGCCGCGTTCCCGCTGCCGGCGGCGAAACCGCTGCCGTGGCAGCTGAAGCTAGGCCGCGACATGAAGTTGGGTGCGCTGATGATCCGCGGCTTCAATGCCTTCGCCGCAGGTGCCGCCCGCGACGGCGTGGTGCGCAAGATGCCCGCCGATGTGCGTCGCGCCTATGAGGCGCCGTACGACTCGTGGGCGAACCGCATCGCCACGCTGCGCTTCGTGCAGGATATTCCGCTGCGCGAAGGCGACCCGGCGTGGACGCTGGTGAATGCCTCCGCGAAACGTCTGCCGGCGTACGCCGACCGCCCGGCGTTCATCGGTTGGGGTCTGCGCGATTTCGTGTTCGACCACCACTTTCTCGAAAGTTTCCAGAACGCGTTGCCGCAGGCCGAAGCCCATGCGTTCGAGGACGCGGGTCATTACGTGCTCGAAGACAAACACGAAGTGCTGGTGCCGGCGATGCGCAAGTTCCTCGACGCGAATCCCGCAGCGGCATAGGGAGCGCCTTGGCGCGCCGCGCTTGTAACGTTGCGAAAAACCGGTGTACCAAGGCGCACCCTAAGTCGCTTGTTTCGATGGCAAGGCTTCGACATCCTCGCGCGTCAACGGCGCAAGACCGTAGGCGATCCGCGCGTTGTCGCACTGCGGGTTCGGCGCGCCGTCTTCCCACGACATCCGCAGATCGCGGCAGGCGCCGGGGCGCGCGTCGTAGATCGAACAGCTCACCGATTCGCCCACCGTGCCCTGCAGCGCGACGCAGTGCGGTTGTTTCGCCCAGGTACCGCGCATGCTGCGCTGGTGCGGTCCGAAGGTCTCGGTGAGTGCGATCGGCACGGTGCCGCCGAGACTGGGCTCGGCCTCGGACCAGTGCAGACTGACGCGATAGTGGGCACAGCAGGCGCCGCAGGAAAGGCAGGGGTGGGCGGATGACATCGCCGCATGCTACCCGTTGCCTTCACGCTGCGCTGGATTGGCGTCACCGCCATCCCACGCGCGACAATGGCGGCATGAACGATTCCGTCATCGACCACTCTGCCCGTCCCTGCAACATCGCCGCCAGCCTGCCGCGCCTCGCACGCGAGCGCCCGGATCAGGTCGCGATGCGCTGCCCCGGCCGCAGCGGTGGCTACGACATCGCATTGACCTACGCCGAACTGGATGCGCGCAGCGACGCCATCGCTGCCGGTCTTGCTAATCGCGGCATCGTCTGCGGCACGCGCACGGTGCTGATGGTGCGGCCGACGCCGGAATTCTTCCTGCTGATGTTCGCGCTGCTCAAGGCCGGCGCGGTGCCGGTGCTGGTCGATCCGGGCATCGACAGGCGCGCGCTGAAACAGTGCCTCGACGAAGCGCAGGCCGACGCCTTCATCGGTATTCCACTGGCGCAGCTCGCACGCAGACTGCTCGGATGGGCGCGCAGCGCAAAGACCAGCATCACCACCGGTACGCGCGCGATCCTCGCCGACGCGACGCTGGCCGAGATCGAAGCGGCAGGCGCGGATGCCGGCCCGCAGCTCGCCGACACCCAGCCCGACGATACTGCCGCGATTCTCTTCACCAGCGGCTCCACCGGCGTGCCCAAGGGCGTGGTCTATCGCCATCGCCATTTCGTCGCGCAGATCGAGATGATGCGCGACGCGTTCGGTATCACACCGGGCGGCGCGAACCTGCCGACCTTTCCGCCATTCGCGCTGTTCGATCCGGCGCTCGGCACCACCTCGATCATTCCTGACATGGATCCGACCAAGCCGGCGAAGGCCGACCCTAGCAAGTTGCATGCGGCGATCGCGCGCTTCGGCGTCGACCAGCTGTTCGGTTCGCCGGCATTGATGCGGGTGCTGGCCGATTTCGGACAGCCGCTGCCGGGTTTGAAAACCGTGATGTCCGCCGGTGCGCCGGTGCCGGCGGATGTGGTCGCGACACTGCGCGCACTGTTGCCGCCGGACGCGAACTTCTGGACACCCTACGGCGCCACCGAATGCCTGCCGGTGGCGGTGATCGAAGGCCGCGAACTGCTGACCCTGCGCACGCGCACCGAGCAGGGCGCCGGCACCTGCGTCGGCCGCGCGGTGCCGCCGAACGAGGTGCGGCTGATCGGCGTCGACGACGCGGCCATCGAAACATGGTCGGACAATTTGATCGTGCAGGGCGGTCTGGTCGGCGAAATCACCGTCGCCGGGCCTACCGCCACCGATGCGTATTTCAACCGCGATGCCGCCACGCGCACCGCGAAAATTCGCGAAACGCGTGCCGATGGTTCCACCCGCATCGTGCATCGCATGGGCGATCTGGGTTATTACGACGGTGAAGGCCGGCTGTGGTTCTGCGGTCGCAAGACCCAGCGTGTGGTCACTGTAGACGACACGCTATGCACCGAGCAGATCGAACCGGTGTTCAACGCCCATCCCGATGTGCGTCGCACCGCGCTGGTCGGTATCGGCAAGTTCGGCTCACAGCGTCCGGTGCTGTGCGTGGAGTTGCGCGCTGGTGTGGCGGTAACGGAATGGCCGCGCATCGAAGACGAGCTGCGCCACCTCGGCGATGGTTTCGTTCATACCGCGAAGGTCGAGACCTTTCTGCGCTATCCGAACGCGTTTCCGGTGGACATTCGCCACAACGCCAAGATCGGACGCGAGAAATTGGCGGTGTGGGCGGCGAATACATCGCTCTGACTTATCTGTACTGCATCCGGCTGGCTGGCGCCAACGTAAACATTCGAGTTGTCGCCGTGTCTGTCTGCTCCCGGGAGAATGCCATGCGTTTTCGATCGACCATGAACGCGCTTCTGCTGTTGCTCTTCACCGGCTGCGCGAGCGCATGGGCTGCCAACGATGCGCGGATGCAGCCATGGCAGCAGCGCCTCCCGGTGATCGCGTCCGATGCACTGCTGCGCGATATCGATGTGCTGGAAACGACCTACGCCGCGCTGCATCCCGGCCTGCATCGCTATCTGACCGATGCCGAACTGGCCGATGCCTATGCCGATCTGCGCCGCCGCTTCGCCGCGCCGCAGCGGCTCGATCAGGCCTATCTCGCGTATTCCGCATTCGCCGCGAAAATCCGCTGCGGCCACACCTATGCCAATTTCTACAATCAGGGCGAAGCGGTGCGGCAGGCGCTGTTGCAGCACCCGCGCTTGCCTCTGCTGTTCCGCTGGATCGACGGCGAAATGGTCGTGACCCGCGACCTCGGCTCCGGCGCAGCGCTGCCGCCGGGAACGCGGGTCATCGCGCTGGACGGTGTTCCCACCGCCGATATACTCGCCCGTCTACTGCCCTATGCCCGCGCCGACGGCCATAACGACTACAAACGGGTCGCCGACATGCAGCGCATCGGCAACGGTCGCTACGAAGCTTTCGACGTGTTCTATCCGCTGCTGTACCCACGCGCGGCTGCGGCCAGTCTGCGCGTGCGCTATCAGACACCTGGCGATGCCAGGCCGCGCAGCGCGAAGCTGCACATGATTCCGTTTGCGGACGTTGATGCGGCGCGCGACCGGAAAGAAGACCCGGCCGCGCCGCTGGGCTGGACGCTGCAGCGGCCACGGCCCGGTATCGCCCTGCTGCGCATGCCCAGCTGGGTGGCGTATCAGCATCCGGATTGGGATTGGCGGAGTTATGTCGATGGACTGTTCCGTGACATCAGCAGCGATGGCACCACCGATCTGGTGATCGACCTGCGCGGCAACGAAGGCGGTACCAGCGTGGGCGAGGTGCTGATCGCGTATCTGGTCGAGGCACCGACACCGATGTCGATCGCCACCCGTAGCGTGCGTTACCGGCGCGTGCCCGACACGCTGCGCGCAACCCTGTCCACATGGGACGACAGTTTCTACGATTGGGGCGAGGCCGCGATCGGGCCGGTCGACGGCTTCTACCGGTTGACGAAGTACGACGACGCCGAGGCGGGCGTCGTGATCGCGCCGAAAATGCCGCGCTTCGCTGGAAAAGTGTGGGTGCTGATCGGGCCGGACAACAGTTCCGCGACCTTCGAATTCGCCGAGACCGTGCAGCAGCTGCGGCTCGGAACCCTGGTCGGCGAACCCAGCGGCGGCAACCAGCGCGGTATCAACGGCGGTGCGTTCCTGTTCATGACATTGCCCGGTTCTGGCATTGAGCTGGATGTGCCGTTGATCGCGCAGTTTCCGGCAAGCCCGATGCCCGATGCGGGTCTGTTGCCGGATCTGTCGGCGCCGGAAACAGCGGCCAGTATCGCTGCCGGCAGCGATGTCGCACTGGATGCGATCCTCGCCCGCATCGATGGCCAACGCGCGTCCGCACAACACTGAAAGAAACGGGCCCGGTCAGCACCGGGCCCGCATGGTGTTGCGATACCGCGACGACTACGGGTTGAAATACGTCGAGATCAACGAATACACATCCGAGAAGCGCGAGTAGTAGTCCGGTTGCGTCTGCGCCGAACAGAACGAGCCGCCACCCAGCAGCCCACCGCGCAGCTGATGCGTGCCGCTGGAATTCACCGTGAACAGTGCGGAGCCCGAAGACCCGCCTTCGGTCACGCCCGTGTTCCACACCACCCGATAGAGCGGCGAGTTGCCGAGGGCCGAGGTCGACAGACCCGTCACCGACCCCAGCGAATACATCTTGGCGTCGCCAGAGGGATGATGGATACCCACGATCGGAGTGCCGGTGGCGCCGATCGGTGCACTGGTCCAGGACGCATAGACCGCTCCGGTCGGCGGGGCGGTCTTCAGCTCCAGCAGCAGAGTGTCGCGCGTGGTGTTGGCGTGCCGCAGGAACGCACCGCCGGTGAGCGTGACCGCACCGGGCGCCTGGGTGATGCCGCCGCAGGTGGTGGCCTTGTAGAACCAGTAAGTCTGCAGGGTGTCGGCGACGCTCTGGCTGCTGATGCAGTGCGCTGCGCTCCAGAACAGCTGCCTCTTCGGCGAGCGC
>JANLSB010000264.1:0-1505 GCA_031362125.1 Lysobacterales bacterium
CCCCGGCCGCGCCGTCGTCCTTGTCAGCGACCGCGGCGTCCAGAACATCTTCAATGCACCGCTGCCGCCGGGCGCCGGCGGCGCGCAGTTTCGCGAGGCCTGGCGCACCCGCCTGCTGCCGCAGCTCGACGCCTTCCGCCCGCAGCTGCTGATGATCTCGGCAGGCTTCGACGCCCACCGGCGCGACCCGCTCGCGCAGCTTCAGCTGGAAGCCGAGGATTTCGACTGGATCACCCGTGAACTGGTCGCCATCGCCAACCGCCACGCCGGGGGCCGCGTCGTCTCCAGCCTGGAAGGCGGCTACGACATGCAGGGCCTGCGTGAATCGTGCGTGGCGCATGTCGGTGCGATGTGTGCCTGAACCCGCGCTGCGCCCCGCGCGTTGCTGCACCGGGACGGATGCGTCAAGCTAGCCGGATATGTCCAGACTCGGCCCGAACGTGCGAAAGAAACTCCATCTGCTGCCGCTGCCCTTCTGCATCGCTCTCTCGCTGTCCGCGCATGCGGCCGACGAGGGGCCCGAGGATTGGGGATTGTGCCCGATCGAAGACGCAGTGCCCGCGTTCGCGCCAGCGCTGGCACCCACTGAAGGCCTCAGCGTCACCCAGACCGGCGACCCGACCCAGCAGGCCACCGACATCGACGGCGATACGCTGGACGGCACCGAAGGACAGGTATTGAACCTCAGCGGCAATGTGCTGCTGCGCCGCGGCGACCAGGTGCTGTCGACCGACCGGTTGAGCTACGACCAGGACAAGGAAACCTACACCGCCGAAGGCAGCGTGCGTTACCAGGATCGCGGTATGCGGCTGATCGCTGCACGCGGCAAGGGCGATCAGAGCAAGGACACCCATGAGCTGGAGGAAATCCAGTACCAGCTCATCCGTCGTCGCGGCAATGGCGGCGCCAAACGCATCACCATGCAGGGCCCGAAGGGTTCGCTTTATGGTTCGACCTACTCCACCTGCCCGCCAGAAGCCCGTCGCTGGGAGCTGCGCGCGCAGCGCATCGATGTGAATACCGAGGAGGGTCTGGGCACTGCGCATAACGCGACCCTGCGTGTGGGCAGGATTCCGGTACTGTATCTGCCGT
This sequence comes from Lysobacterales bacterium, assembly GCA_031362125.1. Taxonomy (GTDB): domain Bacteria; phylum Pseudomonadota; class Gammaproteobacteria; order Xanthomonadales; family Xanthomonadaceae; genus Lysobacter_I. The sequence goes on from JANLSB010000264.1 coordinate 1,093, forward strand.
GGTTCCGCTTCCCGATCGACGACCGCCGCCGCACCGGTCTGCTCTACCCGGCGATCTCTTCGTCGGGGCGCAACGGTTTCGACTGGCGGCAGCCGATCTATCTGAATCTGGCGCCGAACTACGATGCCACCATCACCCCGCGGCTGATGACCAAGCGCGGCCTGCAGTTGGGTGGCGAATTCCGCTTTCTCACCGAGACCGGGCGCGGCGTGCTCGACGCCGCGTTCCTGCCGTCCGACAACCTGACCGACCGCGAGCGCGATGCCGAAATCGCCGCTGGCGTTCCGGAACGGAACCGGCGCGAATCCAATCGCGGCTTTCTGCGTTTTCTGGGCGCCCAGAACCTCGGCCCGAACTGGCAGGCACGCAGCAACCTCGCCTGGATCAGCGACACCCGCTATCTCGACGATGCC
>JANLSB010000289.1:0-1787 GCA_031362125.1 Lysobacterales bacterium
CCCCCCCCGCCACATGGGCCGCCTCGCGCAACAACCCCCCGCGTCCGCGCGCTTGTCGGCGCGCCCGCCGGGGCCCGCGCGTGCGCCCACGGGTCGGTCATCGGCGAAAGTCGCATCTTTCGCCGATGACGCGGAAGTCGAGCAGGAGTCCGATCTTCCGCCCAGGCCGCCGAATGGCGGCCGAGTCAGATTGACCCCCAACCAGAATGCGCCGACGTATGGCGCGATGCGCAATCGAGCACCGAAACGCTCGCGCAGTTTCGGAAGCGGCTGCGGCGGAACGGTTTCGGTGATGTGCAGATCGCCGGCCGCGAACCGCTGCAGTTCTGCGGCGGCGTCTTCGGTGACCTGAAAGCGCACACGCGGAATCCGTACGTTCGCGACATCGTGGAAACGCGGATTGCGCTCGACCATCAGGTTCGCCTGCGGCGTCCACGCGACCAGCCGATACGCGCCATTGCTCACCAATCGTCCCGGACGCGTGTGCTGATTGCCGTACTGCGCGACTGCCGGCAGATACACCGGAAAGGCGATCGGCAAAGTCAACAATGCGGGCAGAAAGACCTGTCTCGTCGTGTGGATGCGGATCGTGCCGGCATCCGGCGCATCGATGCCCAGCGTCGGCGGCGGCGATTTTCCCGACTGCACGTCGACTGCATTGAGCACGGCATCGAACTGTTCGGCGAACGGCGCGGCCGTCTGCGGCGCGAACGCGCGGCGGAAACTCGCGACGATCGCATTCGATGTCAACGCTTCGCCATTGCTCCAGCGCAGACCGTCGCGCAGATGGAACGTCCAGACGCGGCCATCCTTCGATACCTCCCAGCGCTCGGCCATGCCCGGGATCAAACGTCCGGCGGCATTCTCGGTCACCAGACCTTCGTAGAGATCGCGCAGCACGTTACCGCAGGCCACTTCCTGGCATCGATGCGCATCCAGCGTGGCGGGCTCGGGGCCGTTGCCGCGCTCGAGCTGCACCATCGGCCGCGCCTCCGCAGCGGCTTCGATGGAACACAGACAGAACAGCAGGGCAACAATGCGCATCATCGGCGGCGGCTATAGTGTGGAACTTGCGATGTTAGGGTATGACCCCCATGTCGCCTATCCGCACGTCGACAGCAACCTGTCCACCTCAGATGTGCTCTTGTTGTCGTCCCCCACCGCGGAACCCCCATGTCCAGCCCCAGCCACGTCGCCGATACCCCCATCACCGATCGCGATCAACTGGTGGCAGTGCTCGCCTCCGGCGAGAAGCCCAAGGCCGATTGGCGCATCGGCACCGAGCACGAGAAGTTCGGCTTCCGTCTGGATGACCTGCGTGCACCGACCTTCGAGGGCGAGCGCGGCATCGAAGCCCTGCTCACCGGTCTCACCCGCTTCGGCTGGGAACCGGTGCAGGAGCATGGCCACACCATCGCCCTGCTCAAAGACAGCGCCTCGGTCACGCTGGAGCCCGCGGGCCAGCTCGAACTTTCGGGCGCACCGCTGGAAACCATCCACCAGACCTGCGCCGAAGTCGGCAGCCATCTGAAGGAAGTGAAGACCGTCGCCGACGAACTCGGCCTTGGCTTCCTCGGCATGGGTTTCCAGCCGAAGTGGCGCCGCGAGGACATGCCGTGGATGCCGAAGGGCCGCTACAAGATCATGCGCGCCTATATGCCGAAGGTCGGCACGCTGGGCCTGGACATGATGAGCCGCACCTGCACCGTGCAGGTGAATCTGGATTACAGCAGCGAAGCGGACATGGTGAAGAAATTCCGCGTGTCGCTGGCGCTGCAGCCGATCGC
>JANLSB010000338.1:0-5950 GCA_031362125.1 Lysobacterales bacterium
CGAAGACGCCCGGTTCCGGACCGGGCGTTTCCCCGGGCTATCGGCCGACTGTTCAGGCGGTCATCCAAATCGGCTTTTTCCTTTCCAGCTCAGGCGCCGCCATCTGCTGGGTGCGCGCATCGATGGCGTCGTTGGCCGCCACCTGCACCGGCGTGGCGAGCGCCTGGTTCTCGCTGACCCTCGCGTGGTTCGGGCCGAGCGGACCGTTGCTGCCGTCGAACACGAACAAGGTACGGTCCGGGTTGCCGTTGCCGTCGCTGATCGGTTTGCCGACTTCGATATTGGTGACGCCCGACAAACGCTCGCGCGTCGCGGCGGCGTAGAGGTTCGCGGCCATCGCATCGCCCTCCAGACCTTTGGCCTGCATCGCCGTCACGATCTGGCCGTACATCGGGTCCTGGCGCATGCGATCCACATTGGGCGCCGCATCCGCGGCCGCCAGCATCGTGTTCTGTTGGCCGGGTACAGCAGGCGTCTCGTTGTAACTGAAGGAAGGAGACACGACACCGGGCGTACGGAGGTTCGGCCCGATCTCCACTTCCGGCGCCATGCCGTGCTGTCCTCTGACCACCCGGTCGCTCCATTCCAGGCCGCCGTTCCGGCCGATCACAAGCAGCTTGCCCTGGTTCAGTGACTGTTCGACCAGATTGGCGAGCTGCTCCGGCGTGGCGTTCTTGTTGTTGGCGCCGATCGACCGCCCCACCTCGTTGTTGTACAGGTCCATCGCTTCGCGGTTGGCTGCGTTGCCCGGCATGCCTTCATGCGCGGTGGCGAACGCATTGGTCCACGTCTCGCCGTACTTCTGGGTCATCAACGCGTTCCAGTAAGCATGGCGGAACGCATCCCGATGGCCGTCGTTGCCTTGCCACGCGCCCGCCACGTCCGCCGGAATATTGGCCGGAACGGGGTTGTCGGGAAATCGTTTTTCGCCTTCGCTGAAGGCGCGGTCCTTGATGCCGCTGAATTCCGGCAGGACCACCAGACCGCGATTGAACGTCAACGTGTCGAGCAGCGCTCCCTCGGTCTTGGTCATTCGGACCGAATCCGTAAACGGGATATCGACCGCACCGAAAACCCGCGGGTGATAGTCGATGACCTTATCGTCCGGAACCTGATAGTTGGTACGGATGGTATTGAGATCGGGTCGTTCAGCCATCGGAGACTCCTTGCGCTGTCGTGTTGTTTAGACGTGTCGTCGGTCGTGAAGCTTATCTGCGACCCCAGCGATGGGACGCGACTTTCCCATCCTGGTATCGGATTTCGTAGAACTCTTCGTCGATACCGTAACGCGCGACGCCGAGTTCGTAGAGATCGGTCGCAGTCGCGGCGTCGCTGGAATCCGGCTCGCCGAGCAGCCGGATGACGTCGTCCCGCGACATCCCCGTCTGCACGGCTTTCTCGACCGAAGACACCATCGGTCCGCGTTGATTTTCCTTCGCGCCGACACCGCGTTGGGATTTCCAGGCATCCGAATCGAAGTTCGTAGTGTTTTGCATTGCGCAGGCCGATAGGGAAAGAATGAGGACGATCATTGAGCACAGCGCGGAGGCGCGCATGCACAGGGACAGGAAAGGAGACGGGGCGCCTCGGACGGGCGTATCGGCCGCGCGACCGCGCGCAAAGCTTGAAATCTCAACGGGGGAGCCGGGCACGTTCATTTCCATTGGGCCGGACGGCTGTCCTGAACAGGGCTGAGTTCAACGAGGAACGAAACTTATCATGGAAATACGGCCAGTTCATGAATTGCCGGGTGTCGCTATTCTCCGCAGCAAGGCAGCGGTACCTGCCTTTCATGAGGGTTTACGCAGGGCGGGTCTTGACCCCCACTGCGACAACACTACGGTGTGGCCAGTGTCTCGCCCGCAAGAGCCCCGACAGCCCCCATCACCCCATCACCCTTCTCGCCGCCAAAAACGCCCTTAGCGACGCCGGCTTCACCGGCTTGGTCAACACCGCGCATCCGTATTCGCGCGCAGCGTGTTTGAGTGCATCGCTGCCGTCGCCGGTCAGCAACGCGGCGGGGAGGTCGCGCTTCGCGCGTCGGCGCAGTTCCGCGATCACACCGAGGCCATCAAGCCGATCGTGCAGGTGGTAGTCGACGAGAGCGACATCGGGTAACGACTCGGGATCGTTGGCGTCGATATGCGCCAGCGCTTCGTCGACGGTCGCGGCGGTAAGCGCGACCGCTCTCCAGCGATCGAGAAGCGCGCGCATGCCGTCGAGGATGTCCGGGTCGTTGTCGACGCAGAGCACGCGCAGGCCGGCCAACGCGTCGGGGGCGGGCGCAATCTCGCGCATCGCCTCTTGTCGCGTGACGGTACCGACCGGCACGCGGATCGAAAATACGCTGCCGCGACCCACGCGCGAGTGCACGTGCAGCGGGTGATCGAGCGTTCGCGCAATGCGTTGGCAGATCGACAGGCCCAGACCGAGTCCGCGTTCGCCGCCGATATCGGGCCTGATGTTGGGAATGTCGAAACGACGGAACTCTTCGAAGATCTGGGTGAGGTGATGCTCGGGAATGCCGGGTCCGGTATCCCACACCTGGAACTCGATCTGTTCGCCGCGATGACGCAGGCCGAGCAGCACACCGCCTTCGCGGGTGTAGCGCAACGCGTTGGCGAGAAAATTCTGCAGCGCGCGGCGCAGCAGACGGCGGTCGCTGCGTACGAATACCGCGGGGCCGGCGTGCACGCGCAGCGCGAGCCCGCGTGCGCTGGGCGCGTACTGCGCGGCGAGCTCTCGCAACAACTCGGCGGCGTCGAAGTGGGTGAACTCCGGCTGCAGCGCGCCGGCATCGAGTCGCGACACGTCGAGCAAACCGTCAAGCAGATCCTCTGCGGCGCGCAGGGCGGTATCGACGCGTTCGGCGAGGCGCGTGCGTTCGTCGTGATCGGTGGTTTCGCGCAGCGCCGAAGCGAACAGGCGCGCGGCGTTCAGCGGCTGCAGCACGTCATGACTGACGGCCGCGAGGAAGCGCGTCTTCGAGTGCTGCGCGGCTTCTGCTTCGCGCGTGCGCAGTTCGACGCGCTGTTCCAGCGTCTCGTTGATGTCGCGCAAGGCCTGCTCGGCGCGTTTGTAGTCGGTGATGTCGCTGAAGCTGGTGACGTAACCGCCGCCGGGCAGCGGTTCGCCGCGCATTTCGATCACCTGGCCGTTGCCGCGCACACGTTCGTACACATACGGCCGCCCCGCGCGCAGATGTTCCAGCCGGCGCCGCACCTGTTCCTCGAGATCGTCGACGATGCTGGGGTCGGCGATGCTCAGCTCGGCGCGCTCCGCATTCCAGCGGATCAGTTCGGCGATCGGCCGACCGACGTAGAGCATGCCCTCGGGATAGCCGAGCATGTCCTGATAGCGACGGTTCCATGCGATCAAGTGCAGATCGGCATCGACCACGCTCACGCCCTGACTGATGTTTTCCAGCGTGGTCGCCAACACCTGCCGATTGAAGCGCAGTTCCTGGCTTGCTTCGTCGAGCAGCGACACCACTTCGCCCAATTCCATGCCCGAACCACGCAACGCGGTGGTGAGCGTCAGTCGCGCCGACGCCGCGCCGATCGCCGACGCCAGCAGGCGCTCGGTGAACTGCATCAAGGCGCGATCGGCCAGCTGTTCCGGCTGCCAGTTGCGGCCTTGGATCTGCGCGTAATCGTCGAACGCGCGACGCGCGTGGCGCTCACCGAGGATGCGCTCGGCCAGCGCCAGCAGATCGCCGCTGCGCACGCTGCCGGCCCAACCGCCGGGGCCCAGCGGCGAACGCTGCGCATAAGGATCGAGGTAGGTCGTGGCCAACAGCTGTTCCTGCAGGCGCGGACGCCGCCGCGCGGACACCAGAAACAGCGCGCCGAGGTTGAACAGCAGCGACCAGAACACGCCATGGGTGAGCGGGTCCCAACCGCTCAGGCCGAACAGCTGCTGCGGCCGCAGCCACGACAGCGCGAACGGGCCGTTCGCGATCCAATTCGCACCTGCGTCGCTGCTCTGGGTCAGTGCCGGCAACAACAGGGTGTACGCCCATGTCAGCGCGCCGAGCAGCAGGCCGGCGAACGCGCCGGCACGACTGGCGCCGCGCCAGTACAGGCCACCGATCAAGGCCGGAGCGAACTGCGCCACCGCCACGAATGCGAGCAGCCCGTGCTGCGCGAGACTGTCGCCGCTCGCTGCCGCAAGCCGGTGATAGGCGTAGGCCATCATCGCCAGCGCGAGGATGGTCGCGCGGCGCACCCACAGCACATGACGATCGATGCCTCCGCCTTCGGCGAGCACGCGGCTTCGCAGCAACAACGGCATCACCAGATCGTTGCTGACCATGGTGGCGAGCGCGACGCTGGCGACGATCACCATGCCGGTGGCGGCGGAGAATCCTCCGATGTACGCCAGCAGCGCCAGCCACTCGCGATCCAGCGCCAACGGCAGTGCGAGGACATAGGTGTCGGGCGATGCGCCGCTGCCGGCCAGCAGCGACTGTCCGGCCAGCGTGATCGGCACCACGAACAGACTGAAGACGATGAGATAACCGCCGAACAACCAGCGCGCAGGGCGGATGTCGGCCGGGTCCTGGCATTCGACCACGGCCACATGGAACTGGCGCGGCAGACAGATGATCGCGGTGAAGGCGATCAGGGTCTGCGCGATGAAACCGGTCGGCAATCCCGGCTCGGTCACCACGCGCGCGGCGTCGACGATGCGCAGACCGAGGTGTCCATCGCCCGGCAGATGCAACAACGCGAACACACCGATGGCGACGAACGCGAGCAGCTTCACCAGCGACTCCAGCGCCACCGCGAGCACCATGCCGCGATGATGTTCGGTGGCGTCGATCTGGCGCGTGCCGAACAGGATCGCGAACGCCGCCAGCAGCAGCGCGACATACAGCGCGGGGTCGGCGAACAGCGCATCGTCGCTGCCCGGCGCCAGCACTTCCACGCTCATCGCCACCGCCTTGAACTGCAGCGCGACGTAAGGCACCGCGGCGATCAGCGCCACCGCCGCGACCAGCGCCGCAAGCCCGGGGGCTCGACCGTAGCGCGAGGACAGGAAATCGGCGATCGACACGATGCGGTGTTCGCCGGAGATCAGCACCAGCCGCTCGAGAATGCGCCAGCCGAACACCAGCATCAGCAGCGGGCCGAGATAGATCGGCAGGAAACCGAGCCCGGTGCGCGCAGCGGTGCCGACCGCGCCGTAGAACGTCCACGATGAGCAGTACACCGCCAGCGCCAGCGCATAGATCGCCGGCCGTGCCCAGCGCCAGCGCGGGGTCGCACCGCGCAGGTCGCCGAGGTAGGCGACCGCGAACAGCACGCCCACATAACCCAGCGACACCAGCAGCAGCACCCAACCAGCAATCATGCGCACCTCGGCGGAACCACGGTCTTGCGAGTGTACGGCGCACGCCGAAGGGGGCGTTGGCGTTCGACCAAAGTCGAAGCCGCGCTCATTCGCAGCGACGGACGATGTCGGCCGCCATCTCCTTCAAACGATGCCTGAGCGCTTCGGGTTCCAGGACGACGATCTCCGGCCCGATCCCGAGCAGGGTCAGTGCGGCGTGGTCGACGGTTTCGATCGGCAGCGCGACGTGCGACCAACCCTCACTGTCGGGTCGCTCTGCTGCCTTCACCGCCCGCTGTGCATAGGCGCCGAGCTGCGACAGCCGTTTCAGCCCGAGCGCCGTCGCCCGCAACTGCGCAACGCCCGGGCGCAACCCCGCCTCGAAACGAGCGGTTTCCGCCGACCACCATGCGGCGAGATCGAAGTCGGCCGGTCGCTCGAAGTGGGTGTCCCGAACCTCATGGTGCAGGATGTTCGCGACCTTGTAGATGCGGGCGACGCTTTCGCTGCGGGCAACCAGATACCAGGCGCCGGCTTTCAACACCAGGCCAAGCGGCTCCACCACGCGCTCGCGGACGCCGCGCCAGCTGTCGTAGGTCATCGCCAGCACCGTGCC
>JANLSB010000367.1:0-4669 GCA_031362125.1 Lysobacterales bacterium
GAGGTCGACCCCGGCCGCGCGCAGGTCGGTGCGCTGCAACGCCCCGCCGCCCTGATCGACCAACTCACGTGCTGCGGCAGCCATTTGCGCGCGCTCGGCGACGTCGTCGAGCAGTCTCCCGATTTCCACGGTCGCCGCATCGACATCAGCGACGATCCGCAGCGCACCGGCTTGTCGCAGCTGTTCGGCGATATCACTGAAGTTGTGCAGGTGCGGACCAGTGACGATGGCGGTACCGACTGCGGCGGGTTCAAGCAGGTTGTGCCCACCCACCGGCTGGAGGCTGCCGCCAACGAAGGCAACATCGGCACAGGCATAGAAACTCATCAATTCACCCAGAGTGTCGATGATGAATACGGCGTCGTCATTGTCGGGCAACCGGGTGAGTTTCCGCGTGGCCACCTGCAGACCGGTATCGATCGCCAACTGCGTCGCCGGTCGAAACCGCTCGGGATGACGCGGCGCCCACAGCATCAACAGCTCGGGCCAGCGCGTGCGCAGGTTTCGATCGATCGCGAGTACCGCCGATTCTTCGTCGGGATGAGTACTGGCTGCGATCCAGACCGGCCGGCCGGCGATGCGCGCACGGAACGCCAGCGCGAACGCACCGATCGCTGGATCGACCCGCGTGTCGAATTTCAGATTGCCGCAAACGACAACCTGACCTTCCCGCGCACCAAGGCGCATGAACCGCGCGGCATCGGCTTCCGACTGCGCGGCGATCGCGCGCATCGTGCGCAACGCGCGGCCAACCAGGGGGCGCAAGACGCGATAACCGCGCAGCGAACGTTCCGACAGTCGTGCATTGACCAGATACGCGGGCACTCCGTGGTCGCGGCAGGCGAACAGTAGATTCGGCCATAGTTCGGTTTCGACGATCAGCGCGACCTGCGGGCGGAAATGACGCAGGAAACGCGCGACCGCGCCGTTCAGATCGTAAGGAAGGTAGACATGTGCGACCCGCTGCCCCCATAGCGCTGCGACGCGTTCGGAGCCGGTCGGGGTGATGGTGGTGATCAGCACACGCTGCTGCGGGTAGTCGCGCAGCAATGCATTGACCAGCGGAGCCGCAGCATTCACTTCGCCGACCGAGACCGCGTGGATCCAGAGATGCTGTTCACCGGAAGCCGCATCGCGATAGCGTGCGTACCGCTCGTCCCAACGCAACAGATAGGCGCGCTGTCTGAATCCACGCCAGATCAGGTGGTACACGGTCACAGGCAGCAGCAGATACAACGCGGCCGAATACAGGCCGCGCAGGAGGTGTTCGATCATGCGCTCGAAGCTGTCGGCTCGCATGGCGACATCATAAAGGCGAATCGGCAGCGATGAACGATGCGCGGACAAGCCTCTGTCATCCCGAATGCTCACGCGGTGGGACGGAAGGTTGGGAGGGGGCGATGATTGCGGCAGAGCGCCTCTCCCCGACCCTCCCCTCCGCTTTCAGCGAAGGGAGAACCGATGCCTTTTCCGCTTACCGCTTGCCGCTCACCGCCTACAATGCGCGCATGCCGTTCGCCTTCGACGCCCCGCCGCCCCGCGCACCCCGAGACTGGCCGACCTGGCTCGGCATCGGCGCATTGGCTCTGCTCGCGCGTCTGCCGTGGGGTCTGCAGCAGGCGCTCGGACGCGCACTCGGCGCGTGCCTGATGCTGATCCTGCGCAAACGTCTCCGCATCGCCGAACGCAATCTCGCGCTGTGCTTCCCGGAACTCGACGAACGCGCTCGCGAGGCAATGCTGCGTCGACATTTCGCAGCGCTGGGGACCGCTGTTTTCGAATTTGGTCGTGCCTGGTGGGGGTCGGTCGAACCACAGAGACGCGACCTGATCGTGGAAGGATTGGACCATTTCGAAGCGGCACGAGCGAACGGGCGTGGCGTCATTGTAGTTTCGGGCCACTTCACCACGCTGGAAATGAGCGCGCGATTGGCATGCGATGTCGTGCCGCTCGCGGGGATGTACCGGCCTTATCCACAACCGGCGATGGAGTGGGCGGTGCTGCGCGGACGTTCGCGCTACGCCGACGGCATGTTCGCCAAGGACGATGTCCGCGGCGTGGCGAAGCACCTCAAACGCGGCGGGCTGCTGTGGTATGCACCCGACCAGGACCCGAGCAAGGGCGACAGCGTATTCGTACCGTTCTTTGGGCAGCCGGCGAAAAGCCTCAAATCCACCCATCAGCTCGCACGCCTTTCCGGCGCGGCGGTGGTGATGTTCCAGCACTTCCGCCGCGACGATGGCGGCTACACCCTGCGCTTCTGGCCGGCGTTCAAACACTTTCCTTCGGAGGATGCCGACAACGACACCGCGCGGGTGATCGGGGCGATTGAAACCATGGCACGCGATGCCCCAGAGCAATATCTGTGGATCCACCGCCGCTTCAAACGGCGACCGGATGGTAGTGAGTCGGTATACCCGGATTGAGGCGCCGCCGGATCAGCGATCGAGATCAGCGCGCTGCGCTTCATGGATTTTCGCGTATTTCTGGAATGCATAGAACGCGTGCAGCCGTGCCGCGATGTAACCCGCCCAGCCGGCGCGCCAATGCCCGCGCAGCAGGTAATAGCGCATGAATGCGAACGCTGGATACGCCACCATCCTCAAACGCAGAAACGCAATCTTGGTTTCTTTTCGATCCTCAGCCTGCAAGCTGGAATAACGATTGCCCTTTCCGACTTTTCCGGCGATGTCGCGATCGCCGCGATGCCACAAGATGCCACCCAGTTTACCCACGTCACCATCGACGACAGCGCGCTCATGGACGCGTTGCGTGCTCATCCGCGCGTGCCTGCGATCGAACAATCGCAGATAGCGGTTGTGCCGGCTGTGCGCCGCCTGCCACCGCCAGAACAGCCATTCGCGACGGCTGAGCTCATAGCCCGACCAAAGGGGACGGACGAGCGCATCCTGAATCGCACGCTGCGCCTCCACATCAAGCCACTCGTCCGAATCGAGCAGCACGACCCAATCGTGGGACGCATGATCGATCGCGGATTGTTTTTGTGCGCTGTAGCCTTTGAACGGTTCGACGATCACCCGGGCACCCAACCTTTCGGCGATCGCCCGGGTATCGTCGCTGGAGCCGGAATCGAGGACGACGATTTCCTCGCAGAAAAGCACGCTCGCCAAGCATGTTTCGATAGAGTCGGCGTTGTTGAACGTGGTGACGACCGCGGAAAGCCGATGCTGCGGTTGCATCATCATCTGGTCTCGTCGCGCGCAAGCAAACTACCCGCATACAGCGCCGCCAGCAGCAAGGTCGTCCCGCCCCAGAACGTGGAATAGAACGCGAGATGGGTATTGAACGGGAACACCGTCACCGCCAGCGCCAGCATGGCCGGATAGGCGGCCTCGCGTGCGGCGGGTTCCGCATAACGCCAGGCGCGTCGCGCCATTGCCGCAGCGGCGAGCCACATCAGCAGGCCGATGGCTCCGGTTTCACTGAGGATTTCCAACACGATCTGATGCGCATGAAACGCCGGGCCAACCCCCCATTCGGCGATCGCGCCATGTTCTGGATCGCAAGCGGAAAACGCTCCACGGAAGCCGCGCGGCCCCACGCCATTGATCGGATGCGCTTTGGCCATACACCATGCCGCGCTCCAGATCCGGCTGCGACCCGACAACGCACTGTCGACGCCCGCCTGATCGGCAGTGAGCGCGAGCAGCGTGCGCTCGACGCGATCGTGTACCTGGGGCGACAGAAAAGTCAGCGCGAACAGCAATGCACCGCCGAATGCGAACACGCCGACCAGCCGCTTCCAGCCGAGCATGCGCCAGCCAGACAGCAGCAGCACAATGCCGAAGGTGATCCACGAAGCTCGCGAACCCGCGAGCAGGACCACGATGCCAACCAACGCTGCGGCGAGCAGCCAGCCCCATTGTCCGAACTTGCGACCTGACACATGCAGCGCGAACGGTGAGAGGCTGGCGAAGACCACGCCGAGCTTCAGATTGCACGGTCCAAGTACGCCGCTGAGACGGTCCAGCACGGCGTAGTCGTTAGCGTCGCAGAAGCGATGGCCGCTGATCGCGAGTTTGGCCGCATCCAGACCGAAGAACAGCGCACTGGTACCGCTGATGGCCTGCGCCAGCGCGTCGAGGGTCCAGACCCCGAGGATGATGGCCAGGCCGCCGAAGGTGATTCGACGCCCGCGCGCATCGGCGACGGCAGATGCGGCCAACCATAAAAACGGTAGATAACGCAGATCACTTGCGGTCTCGATGAACGCACGCCGAAGGTCCACCGCATCGAACGATGCGAAAAGCTCCGGCAACCAATACGCAAAGAACAGCACACTGGTCAGCGCCCAGGACTGCGGGCTGAGCAAAGCGGCGCCACCGCGAAACCGCACGAACAGCAGTCGACCGATCGCGACCAGCGCACCGAGGGCAAGGACGGCTTCGGCGATCCCCGGCACTGGCCACAGCGCGACGAAGGCCAACACCCAGAAAGGCGCCCAACGCCAGCCGGCTGCGGCCCGGGCATGGATGTCGCTGTCGGTGGTCGTGGTGTTGATCATTCCCGAATACGTTCCCGAATCAATGCTTGATAGCCATCCAGCGTTTCGGCCTGCATCGCCTCCAGCGAATAGCGTCGCAGCGACAGCGGCATCGTAACGGGAACGCCGTGCACCTGCGCAAGCAGATCGCGCGCGGCGCGATGC
>JANLSB010000563.1:0-10401 GCA_031362125.1 Lysobacterales bacterium
ATCGCCACCGCCGTAGGTCTGGATGTCGGCGCGGGTGTTCACCCACCAGTTGGTGCCATCGCCATCGGGCTTGCCGCCGAGGTGATTGGCGACGCTTTCGGCGCGCGAACGACCGATGACTGCGGTCGAATGCGGCAACGCGGCGATTTGGCGCGGGGCTTCCAACACCGAGACCGCGTACTGCGACAGGATCTGATGCGCACGGCTGGTCGGATGCACGCCATCGGCGAACAGATAAGTGTTCGCCGCGTCCGGGGTGACGTAGCTGGTCGGGTTGCAGGTCAGCGAGTTCGCGGTGATCTGCGGCTGGCAGGCGGTACCGGTGATATTGCCGAAACCGTAGGCCGCCGGCGACGCGACGATCTCGCGGATCAGGTTGAAGGTGTCGAGCGGAATCACGCGCAGACCGCTGCTGGCCAGGCCGCTGAACAGCGAGCTGTTGTAAGTGGTGGTGAGCGCGGTGCCGTTGGCTTGGGCGGCGGTGCCCAGCGCGCGGAACGCCGGGGTCGCGCCGAGATCCGGCACCGTGGCGACGAGGATGTAGTTCGCGCCGGCGGTGCGAAGCTGGCTGACGATACCGATCTCGGAGGTCACGGCGGCGGCGATGGTGCTGGCTGCCGGAGCGCCGGCATTGGTGATCGCGAACAGATCGTTGGCGCCGCCCCAGACGGTGTAGAGCGCGCGGCTGTCGGCGCGGCCACCGTTGGCAGCCAGGTAATTGGTGACCTGGGTGGCGAGCGACGGAATCGGACCCAGCGCGCCGGTGGTGTTGATGCCCACGCGGGCGCCGCCGGCGGCGTAATTGGGGCCGGTCTGGCCGTTACCGTTGGGCGCGGCGCTGGTGCCGTAGAAATCGGCCAGATACTGTGACCAGACCAGACCCGGATTGGTGGTGAACTGGCCGGTGACCGGCCGGACACTGGCCGGCAGCAGCGGACGGAAAAAACCACCGTCGGTCAGGCTGTCACCGAAGAACACGGTCCGTGAATACGGACCACCAGCGAAGGCCGGCGCGGACACCGCGGCTGTCGCCGTGATGAGGGCGACGGTCAGAAAACTACGGACGGGCCGCTTGGCCCCACGATTGAAAGACATACCCCACTCCCGAACAGTTGGAAAAGGCGGAAAATTCCGCAAAGTGCCCCGGCGCCCGCGCGATACGGCGCCGGATGGTGGCGGCATCGTTTCATGAAGGCTTGCATGACTCAAGTGTGACAGGCCAGCGGGCGGACCGGCGGTTCCCGACGCGGCGCTGGGCAGGCAGTCGCTCCCGGGCGACAATCGACGGATGGATATCCGACTGAACGGCGAGCACCTCGCACTGCCCGCCGCCTGCACCCTCACCGAGCTGCTCGTCGCCCAAGGTCTGGCCGAGCGCCGGGTGGCGGTCGAGGTCAATGGCGAGATCATTCCACGTGGCCGCCACGTCAACCACCCGTTGGCCGACGGCGATGTCGTCGAGATCGTGCACGCCCTGGGCGGTGGCTGAGGACCCGCTGCTTGCTTCAATGCCCCTTGCATGGCGCATTGAAGCAAGCTGAAGCGGCGCGCCGGGAGCCGCACACGGGGCATTCCGAAGCCGCAGACATCCGCCTGCATGGCGGCGATCACCTCGACACAGGGGGCACGCGGCCACTGACACCATGATCGCGTCCCCACCGACGCTGCCGTCCAGCGTCAGGCCTGCCATCGCCGATTCCGGTCGGCTGGCGCACGACTGCAGCGTATCCGCACATTGTTTGACAGCATTTACTTTACATCATAAAGTAAACAGCATATGGCAAACGAACCGACCGACGAACAGATTCTCAAGGGCCTTCTGGACACCCTGGTGATGGACACGCTGCGTGCGGGTCCCAACTACGGATTCGGGATCCGGGAGCGGCTTGGCGTGCACTTGGGCGCGGACGCCGACATGGTGAAGGAGGCCACGCTTTACCCGCTGCTGCATCGCCTTGAGCGCAAAGGCCTGCTGGCCTCGCATCACGAACCGGGCGACCGCGGCAGCCCACGCAAGTACTACCGGCTGACGCCCGAGGGAACGGTGTTCCTCGACCGGAGGATTGCGGAGTGGGGGCGAGTCGCGGCCCTGCTGCAGAGAACCATCCTGAAACCGCAATGAACTTTTCCTGGAGCTGAGACCATGCTGCACACATTGCTACGACTGCCTTCGCCCCGCTTCCCGACGGACATGCGTACCGGCGATGCGAGGATCGACGCCTATCTCGAAACGCTCGACAGCGCGCTTGCAGGCTCGGCGGCGGTACGCCGTCGCACATTGCTTGAGGCCAGAGACTATCTGTTGGAAGCGCTCGAGCGCGCCCGCACCGATCGTGGCGACGAGAACACCGCGCTGAGCGGCGCGATCGAGGATTTCGGTCGGGCCGAACACATCGCTCGGGACCAGCGCCGGGTATGCGCCGCTTCGTTCTGGAAACTGGGCTGGCGCATGGGTCTGGCCTTCGCGGCCATGATGCTGATCTTCTCGCTGCTGGGCCTGGGGAAACTCACGATGACTTGGCAAATGCTGACCTTCGCCTTCGTATTCAACGCATTATTTTTCGGGACTTTCGTGGCTTTCTTCTTCGTATATGTTTTTCCTCAACCGATGCCGACGCCACAGGACGCCTCCGGCCCGGGACGTTTCGCGGTGCACTATCCGCGTCTGAGCATTCGCATGGCGTGGTGCCTCGTGATCGTGTTCGGGGCGATGCAGATCCTGCTCGCCTGCAGCCTGATCGGCCGAGGGCTCTTCGGCGAATGGCCCTTGCCGATAGTGATCCTGATGTTGCTTCTCAATGCGAAAACCATACTGGCCGCGATCGATGCGCTTTTTTTCCAGGCCCACATCGAGGCGGACACGCTGCATCTCGGCGGACTTGGCGGCCGAGCGAACATCAAACGCGAACAGATCGTCTCTGTGATCACGCCCGGGTTGCTATTCCAGCTGCTATGGCCGACCTACGCGAATATCCGCCGCATGACCTGGCGCGATGATGCAGGGCGAACCCATCGCAGACACATCTCGCTCAATCGCGAGCTGATCCACGGCGATCGTCTGATGGCCTGGCTCGAAGGAGCCGCCTGCGAGAATGCTTCGCCCGCAAGGGCGTCCTGCAACGCCTGATCGCGCCACGGCCCGCGATGCGATGGGTCACCGGCCGGGGCGACTCTTCGCCGTCGCTTTGGGCGATAATCTCGCGATGACCGCACTCCCCGCATACGACGACCCGCTCGTCATCGCCGGCAAATCCTATCGCTCGCGTCTGCTGACCGGCACCGGCAAGTTCAAGGATCTCGACGAAACCCGCCGCGCCACCGAGGCCGCCGGCGCCGAGATCGTCACCGTCGCTATCCGCAGAACCTCGTTCTTCAACGAAGCCGTCGCCCAGAACCCGGGCGAGCCCAATCTGCTCGACGTGCTGCCGCCGGACCGCTACACGATCCTGCCCAACACCGCCGGCTGCTACACCGTCGACGACGCGGTGCGCACCTGCCGGCTGGCGCGCGAGCTGCTCGATGGCCACAACCTGACCAAGCTCGAAGTGCTGGGCGACGCGCGCACGCTGTTCCCGGACGTGGTGCAAACGCTGAAAGCGGCGGAAATACTGGTTGCCGACGGTTTCGATGTCATGGTCTACACCAGCGATGACCCGATCCTGGCCAAGCGGCTCGAAGAGATCGGCTGCATCGCGGTGATGCCGCTGGCGGCGCCGATCGGCTCGGGCCTCGGCATCCAGAACCGCTACAACCTGATGGAAATCATCGAGAACGCCAAGGTGCCGATCTTGGTCGACGCCGGCGTCGGCACCGCCTCAGACGCCGCGATCGCGATGGAGCTTGGCTGCGACGGCGTGCTGATGAACACCGCCATCGCCGGCGCCAAAGACCCGGTGCGCATGGCGCTGGCGATGAAACTGGCGATCGAAGCCGGCCGTCACGCCTTCCTGGCCGGGCGCATCCCGCGCAAACGCTACGCCTCGGCCTCGTCGCCGGTGGACGGTTTGATCGGCTGATGAGCATTCCGCGCGCGCCCGCTGCCGATGACGCGCAAGACAGTGGTCTCGACCATGCCTTCGACCAACCCTTCACGGTCGAGCCAGGTCAACGCAAGATCCGCAGCTTCGTGCTGCGCCAAGGGCGCTTCAGCCCGGCGCAGCAGCGTGCGTTCGATGAGTTGTGGCCGCGCTTCGGTCTGGACTACACCGCCACCGCGCGCGACTACGATGCGATCTTCGGCCGCAGCGCGCCCCGCGTGGTCGAAATCGGCTTCGGCAACGGCGATGCACTGCGTTTCGCCGCAAAACAGGATCCGTCGCGCGATTACATCGGCATCGAAGTGCATGCGCCCGGCGTCGGCCGGCTGTTGAATGCATTGGGTGACGACCGAAGCGATCACGTCCGCGTCTATCGCCACGATGCGGTGGAAGTGCTGACCCACGCGATCGCCGACGGCAGCCTCGACGAAATCCGCATCTACTTCCCCGATCCTTGGCACAAGAAGCGCCACAACAAGCGCCGTCTGGTCCAGCCGGAGTTTTCCGCGCTGCTGACCCGCAAGCTGCGCGTGGGCGGCCGTGTGCACCTGGCGACCGATTGGCAGGACTACGCCGAACAGATGTGGGACGTACTCGACGCCACGCCCGGTTTGCGCAACCGCGCCGGGCCTCGCGGTCACGTACCGCGCCCCGAGTGGCGGCCACAGACGCATTTCGAGACGCGCGGCCAGAAACTCGGCCACGGAGTATGGGATCTGTTGTACGACAAGTCGCAGACGATCGACAGCCCACACCCTGAC
Organism: Lysobacterales bacterium; assembly: GCA_031362125.1. Taxonomy (GTDB): domain Bacteria; phylum Pseudomonadota; class Gammaproteobacteria; order Xanthomonadales; family Xanthomonadaceae; genus Lysobacter_I. The sequence continues at coordinate 4,799 of JANLSB010000563.1, forward strand.
CAGCCTACCGACTGAATGATGGAAAACACCCTCACGCTCACCAGCGATATGCAGCTCGTCCTCGGGCTGACGGTGATGACGATGGTGTTGTTCCTGTTCGAGCGCCTGCGCGCCGACGTGGTCGCGCTGGTGATGCTGGTGTTGCTGGGTCTGACCGGGCTGGTCGCGCCGGAGGATCTGTTCAACGGATTCTCGGGCAATGCGGTCATCAGCGTGATCGCGACCATGATCCTCGGCGCCGGGCTGGACCGCACCGGCGCGTTGAATCGTCTGGCCGCGTGGCTGCTACGCCGCGCGCATGGTGTCGAAGAGCGTCTACTGCTGTTCACCTCGGTCATCGCCGGCCTCAACTCCTCGGTGATGCAGAATCCATCGGTGATGGCCCTGTACCTGCCGGTCGCGTCGCGGCTGTCCTCGCGCACCGGCCTGCCGTTGTCCCGGCTGCTGTTTCCGATCGCGACCGGCATCATGATGGGCGGCGCGCTGACCATGGTCGGCAATTCGCCACTGATTCTGCTCAACGATCTGCTGGTCTCGGCCAACGCCAACCTGCCGTCCGGCCTGACCACGCTCAAACCGCTGCCGATGTTCGCGCCGATGCCGATCGGCTTCGCGCTGCTGGCGGCGGGTCTGGCGTATTTCCATTTCTTCGGCGGCAAGCGTCTGCACGACAACGCCGCCGACGCCGGCGTCACTCCGGCACGTACCGAAAGCTATTTTGCCAGCGCCTATGGCATCGATGGCGATGTCTACGAACTCACCGTCACCGCCGACAGCCCGCTGGTGGGCATGTCTCTGCGCGAGACCGAAACCTTGCACGATGCGCCGCTGATCCTCGCGCTGAAGACCGGCAACGAATCGCGGCTGGCGCCGCCGGGCGATGCGCGGATCTGGGTCGGCAGCGTACTCGGCGTCATGGGCCCGCGTCAGGCGATCGTCGATTTCGCCCAGAACCGCTTCCTGCGCAGCAGCTCGCGGCTGCGCGAGTTCGCCGATCTGTTCAACCCCGCGCGCGCCGGCATTTCCGAAGCGGTTATTCCGCCCACCTCCACCTTCATCGGCAAGACCGCCAGCCAGCTGCAGTTGCGCAAGCTGCACAACCTGCGGCTGCTCGCGATCAATCGCGACAAGCAGGTACTGCGCGAGAATGTGCGCGAAGTGCCGCTACGCGCCGGTGATCTGCTGGTGCTGCACAGCATCTGGCAGGACCTGGCGCAGGCCGCGAGCAATCGCGATTTCGTGCCGGTCACCGACTACCCGAAAGCCGAACAACGCCCGCACAAATTCAAGATCGCGATGACCATCTTCGGCATCACGATGCTGATCGCACTATCGGCGCGCATTCCCGCCTCGGTCGCGCTGATGACCGGGGTCGCCGGCATGCTGGTCACCGGCGTGTTGAAGATGGACGAGGCCTACGCCGCGATCAACTGGAAGACCGTGTTCCTGATGGCCTGTCTGATTCCGCTGGGTTGGGCAATGGACTCCAGCGGCGCCGCAGCGTGGGTCGCAGGCCACACCCTGGACCGTTTGCCCGAAGGCACGCCGCACTGGCTGCTGGAAATCGCGATCGGCCTGCTCACGACCGCATTTTCGCTGGTGATCAGCCATGTCGGCGCGACGATCGTCATGGTGCCGATCGCGATCAACCTCGCGCTGGCCGCCGGCAGCGACCCCACCGCGTTCGCACTGATCGTGGCGCTGTCGGCGTCGAACAATTTCATGACCGCATCCAACCCGGTCATGTCGATGATCACCGGCCCCGCCGGCTACACCGCGAAGGAACTGTGGAAAGTCGGCGGCCCGCTGTCGCTGATCTATACCGGCATCGTCGTGCTGGTGGTGAATCTGCTGTTCTGATCGACGACGTCTTTGACCCTCCGTCGGAATGGCCCGCGCATCGGCTACCGCAGGTCGACGGCTTGTCGTAGTCTGCACATGCGTAGAGTCGTACCCCGCAATCCAGCCACCCAACGTCGGCCCGCTTCAGGGGAATGCTTGGGAATTCCGGCGCAACCATCGCTTCCTGGTCGACAAGGAATGACTTCGCCATGACGACAACCGTGTCTTCTCCTGTTGTTCCGCCCGCCGAGATCGGGGGCCGCATTGTCCACCTCATCGACGGTGTCCACAGCGTGGATGACCTGTCGGCGGATCGGGTCGCGCAATTGACCGGGATGCCGATCAAAGTCGATCCCGCAGACACCGAGCGTTACGGCTTCGGCGCGATGCTCGACGACGCCTGGGCCTGCAACCTGGCCTCAATCCCGGGGCGCAAGGACGGCCCGCCGAAACGGCTGGTGTTCTCGTACGACGACCTCAGCCGGCACAGTGCGGAAGCCGTGCCGGTCAGCGCGCCCGAGTTCGAGGGTTTCGCTCACGCACTGCGCGATGCCGGCTATGCGCAAAGCGCCATCGCGGGCCCGCGCGGCGCGCTGTGGGGGCATCGCTTCATGCGCGACGCGGTCGAGGTCGACGTGTACACCGAGCGCGAAGACCCGATGGCCGCGGAGATCCGCTTCCGGGTATCGCGCGTCATCGTCACTCCCATCGTCGATGCCACGGAGGTGGGCCATGGCTGAGTTCTTCAAGGGGCTTGCCATCAAGACCGGCATCATGCGCAGTGACGAGCAGGAAAAGCTCGACAACATGATCGGTGGCTACGCCAAGGGCGGCAGCACGGGCCATCGCGATACTGCCGAAGTGATCAAAGTCGCCCTGGCCGCATCGCCAGACCTCAAGGCGCGCACGCTTGAAGCGGTTCGCGAAGGTTACCTGCGCAGCTACAGCGATGTCCCGGTGGACGGTGCGGGCTCGGCCTCGTATCAGGCCCACGACCAATCGATGCGCCTTCCTCCACAGGCCGGCAAGAACGGTGCCATTCTCATCGACAGGATCTTCACGCTAGGCCACGAAACCGAGCACGCCCGCTCGCTTCGAGGCATCGATTACGCCAAGCGCACGCTGTTGCCGGCCATCGAATCGGTCGCGAAGGGCGAAAGCCATGGCCCTCGCGATTACACCAGGATCGTCGACGACTTCGCGGAAAGAACCCGCGCCGAAGAAGGCAGAGCGCATATCGGCGGATTCAACGCCATCGCTTCGTATGTCACGAACGAGAACAAGCCCCGCCCCGAACACCTGCTGCGCGATCTCTATGAGGCGTATCCGGCCCGGATGGGCGACTTCATTTCGAAAACATCGATCGGCATCCCGGCCACCTATGCGTTGAAGGACGGGCTGAGCTTGGACAAGAACGGGATGATGCCCTACAGCCCCGACAATATCGAAGCAATGAAGAGTCACTACGCCGACAAGGCGCAGCTGGGCGCGCCTCACATGAACTACCGGCAGGAAAGCATCGAGTTCGCATCCGGTCTGGTCAAAAAAGTGGAACAGGGGTTCGCCGAAATCGAAATGGACGATCGCCGTTATGTCATCGCCCCGGATCGGCTGGGTGCGCATCCCGCACTCGGGCTTCCGGAGAACGGGCAACTGGTGGCGAAGGGCTTACCCGAAATCGTGCACTTGGATTTCAGCGCACTTGGGCCACTGGTCGTGTCGTCGTCGCCCTCGGTGTCCGTTTACTCGTCGTCCTCGCCGGTGTCGCTGGATCCGAAGCCGGGCGACCACCCGCTGTTCGCGCAGGCGCTGCCGCTGGTGGTCGAGATGAGCAGCAAGGACACGCTGGGCAGTCCACAGGAACTGCGCAATCTCGCTGCAGCGCTCTCGATCTCGGCCCACGAAAGGGGCATGACCGCCATCGAAAGAATCGTGATGAGCGAGGATCACAAAGGCATCATCGTCAGCCAGGGCGCCGCCGAAGCCCGGCAGAACGCGAGGGTCGAGGGCATCGAGGGCATCGCAAAGCCCGAAGCCGAAAGCCTGGGCCGGCTGCCTGCGGTGTCGCAATCGGTGCCGCAGCTTGATCCGTCGACGCTCTCGATCGGCGGGCCGTCCGACCAGGCATCGAACAAAATCATCCGTTGATTCCGTCTCCAACCCGGCGGCGCCTCATGCTGGTGCCGCCGCTCAGGGCGGGGATGGCCATCGTCCTGCAGGCTGGCCGCTTACTGCCGCTCAGCCCGTTTCCCTGTGACTGACGCCTTTTGAGCCGCGCCACATCGGCGCAGGGCGGCAGCTGCAACGTCGCCGTTCCTGGCAATGCATGGACATCCCGCGAACGCGAGGCATCCACGGGTAGACGAAAACCGTTCGCAGACTGCGGACAGCTCTGCGTCGATCCGGCCAGCTCCGCGATACGACCGCAACGTCCACCGATCGATCCGTGCAGATCTCCCCATTTCACCGATAGGCAGGTTCCAATGCATTCCTCACAGACTCCCAGCACCGCCGAAGACATCGGCCAGCGCGTGCTGAAACTCGTCGAGAACGTCCACGGCCGCGACGACATCGCGCCCGAGCGTATCGAACAGCTCACCGGCATCAAGGTCGCGTTCAACCCCGACGATGCCAACGAATACGGCTTCAGCGGCCAGCTCACCGACGCCTGGGCCTACAACCTGGTTTCGCTGCCGGAAAGCACCGGGGTCAAACCGTCGCGAATCATGTTCTCGTTCGACGACGAAAGCCGCAGCAATGCCGATATGGCACCGATCTGCGCACTCGATTTCGACGACTACGCCGCTGCGCTGCAGAACGCCGGCTTCACATCGAACCCGGCGCGGAGCAAGCACGATCGACTCCTGTACTGGGATTTCTCGCGCGATGACGTTTCCGTGCAGATCTACGTGCGCGGCGAGAACGACGCCAAGGCAGAACACACCTGCGTCTCCAAACTCATCATCAACGCCTGAGGAATACGACCATGGCCGCTGTTCCCGAAGACGTTCTGAAAAAAATGGCCGAAGCCAAGAAGGCTGCGGAAACCAAACTCGACAAGATCCTCACCGATTTCGAGAGCGCCAACGACACCAGGACCCGGACTCCCGGAAAGAACCTGCGCGAGCTGCTCGACAAGTCGCCTGATCTCAAAGCACGTATCGTCGACTCTGTGGCCAAGGGCCATCTCGAGAAGTTCGCGCTGCTTCCCGCAGGCGAACACGCCGGTGGCAGCTACAGCCCCGACGAAAAGGCCATCAATCTGCCCTTGGACGGGCTGAAGAAAGCGCGTACGGACAAGGCCGCCGCCGCCGAGCTGGTGTTCGTGATGGGTCACGAAATCCAGCACTCGTTCAACAGCACCGCCAGCGACAAGGCGATCACCGCATTCGTGAAGGATGTCGACAAGATCGCCAAGGGCCCCGGCCCGCACGATTACACCGCAACGGTCAAGACGCTCATCCAGAACTACCGCGAAGACGAGGCCGGCGCGCACATCGGCGGTTACAACGCGATCGCCTCGCAGGTGCTGAAGGACAACCCCAAAGCGGGTCTGAAGGAGATCTACAACGCCCATCCGGGCCGGATGGAGGATTTCATCGATCGCAGCGGCAAGGCACCCGCATTTACCTACGCGCTGAAGCCGGGCCTGACGGTGGACGCCGACATGACGATGAAGGACTCGCCCGACAACGTCAAAGCGATGGGCAAGTATTACTTCGACCAGCCGCCCAGTTCAGCCCGCATCGGCGCCAAGGGCA
>JANLSB010000422.1:0-2197 GCA_031362125.1 Lysobacterales bacterium
GTCATCGTTGCGGAGGACACCGCTTCGCCTGTGTTTCGAAAGAGGCTGATTATAGCCGTCGCAGCAGATTCGGGTCGAACTGCGCGTTATTCTGTCGCGGCTGTCGCCGCAGGGCCGGCGCCGATCGATCATTCAGTTTTCTCTACGTCATCCATCTCTTCAAGGGGGTTTTCCGTGAGGGTTTCCGTGCATTTTTCCGCCGTCGTATTGTCCGTTCTTTCGTTGCTCGCCTTCAGCGGCGCTGTCCAGGCCCGCCAGGCCCTGCTCGTCGATCCTGCGCCCGTTTCGATCCCGGCCGGGCTGTCCCAGGAAAAGGCTGTCAAGGACATCAAGCGTGCGCTGATCGGTCGCGGCTGGGCGATCACCGCCGAGCGTCCCGGTGAAATCGACTCCACGCTCAATCTGCGCACCCACGTCGCGCGGATCCTCGTGACCTGGGACACCCAGTCGGTCCGGATCGCTTATGTCAGCAGCGAAGACCTCGACTACAAGGTCAAGAGCGGCAAGAAGTACATTCATCCGAACTATCTGGGCTGGATCAGCAATATCGCCAAGGACATGAACACCAATATGCAGCTGTCGGTGATCGAATAACCCATCCGGTCGCGCGGGGCGCGGCGTCGCCCGCCCTGCGCGGTCCGTGGGCCCCGCATCCATGGGCCGGATCGATCACCGCCCCGTTTGTTGTTCGATTGCGATGTACTGCATACCGGCGTGATCGCCGGCATGGTGTGCGCGTTGAGCGCCGGATTGGCGTATCTCGGGAAGGTCTGAAAACGGATGATCATGCTGTCCGGCGGCGGCGCGCCCGGCCATTTCATCGAAGCCAAAATCGCGCATGCCGCTCTGCATGTCGAGGGCGTCGCCGCCGATACACCGCTGCGGCTGAATAACACTCGCGCGGCACCCTGCAGAATCTGCGCAATGCGCGCGCTGCTGAACGCAACCGCACACGACGGCCGCGTCACCCTGATCAGCCGCCGCTGTCACCTCGCCCGCTGCGCACTGTTCGCGCGCGAACTCGGCTTCGACAGGGAACTGTGCGCCGCCGAATCCAGACTGCGCTGGACGCCGACCCTGATCTATCGTCTTGCCGGTGAAGCCGCCGATGTCTGCTGGATCGATCTGGGCACGCGCTGGGCGCGGCTGATCGGAAATCAGCGGATGCTGGCGCGGGTGACGTAGAGGGTTCCGACCAATGGGCGGCCACGCGCGTCGCCGGAGTCGTTGGACGTCCACATTGGCGATCACATTGGCGATCCGGGACGGATCGGGCACGATGACCGTCTGCAGATGCCGGGGAAGTCCAGATGTCGCCACGTATCACCATCGGTGTGCTTGTGCTGGGGGCTGTACTCGCCGTGCCGGCCGTTCTGGCGAAAGAGGCCGCTGTCGGAATGGAGCTCGATCTTGAAGAAGACGCATTGCAGATCGAATTCTCCGAACCGATGCGGGTGTTGGACAACATCGAGCTGCGCGATCTGGTGTCGTCGGATACGGCTCGCCGCTATGTCTGCGTGTGGCAGGACGATGTCGAACTGAGCTGCGACATTGATGGCGATCCGTTGCCGTCGGCGACCCCGGTGACGATCACGTTGGCGGAGGGCTTGCAGACGGCGGAGGGCAAGCGTTTGCCCGCGCGTATGTTCAAGACCGAAACGGATCGACCACGCCTGAGTGCCAGCATCGAACGCTGGGATGGGGTACGGCCACGGATCGTGCTGGAAAGCGCAAGCATGCTGGATCCCGGGCAGGCAGCGCAGGTGCTCCGCCTGCGCAGCGGCAATCGGGAGTGGTCGAATCCGACTTTGCGGGCGCTGCCGTTGACGAAATACGATTGGCCGAAATCGCGTTTCGCACTGGATCTGCCCGACGATATCGCTGCAGGCGCCGACGTCGAGCTGCGGATCGTGCCCGGATTGCGGACCTCCGAAGGCCCGCTGCCCGGCGATCAGGATGCGCGGCTGCTGCGCTTCCTCGATCGCGAGCCGTTCCAGCTCCGCTCGGTCTCCTGCGAAGGTCCGTTGCGCCCGGTTCGGCGTGAGGTGCGCAAGGGCCTGCTCGGCTCGCTGTCCGTGCACCGCGAGACGATAGCTCTGGTGATTTCCTCGGGGCTTGGCGACGTCGGACGCAGCGGGCTCGTCGCGGCGGTGCCGAAGACGCTGGTGGTCCGGGAAGGGAGCGTAGAGTGCGGGGG
>JANLSB010000449.1:0-2133 GCA_031362125.1 Lysobacterales bacterium
CCGGTGTGATCGGGCAAGAACTCGGCCAGGCGCTGCATCGGCTGGGCGTGCGCGTGCGCAACTTCGACCGCTCCGGCCGTCCGGGCGGCCTGACCGACCCGGTGGTCGCCGCGCACGCATGCAAGGTACTGGTCGCGGACACGCCGCTGGCGATCCGGGCGCGGATCGAGGCCGTCGCGCGCGACGGCGATGGCGTGCGCATCGACTGGACCGGCGATGGCGCGTTGCATACGCAACGCTTCGACTATCTGCTCGCCGCCACCGGCCGCACCCCGAATCTGGAATCGCTGAATCTGGCCGCGAGCGGCCTGCCGCTGGATGCGCGCGGCGTGCCGGTCGCCGACCCGCATACCGGCCGTATCGGCGACAGCGCGGTGTTCATCGCCGGCGATGCCGCCGCGCGGCGGATGGTGCTGCACGAAGCTGCCGACGAGGGCCGCATCGCCGGCGACAATGCCGGGCGTTTTCCGGATGTACGCGTGCGTCCGCGCCGTGCAGGTCTGGCCATCGTCTTCAGCGATCCGCAGATCGCGGTCGCCGGGCGAGGTTTCGCCGAGCTGCAGGCCGCTGGCGTGGAATTCGAGATCGGCGAAGTTGATTTCGGCGATCAGGGCCGCAGCCGGGTGATGCGCCGCAACCGCGGCCTGCTGCGCGTTTACGGCGAAACCGGCAGCGGCCATTTCCTCGGCGCCGAGATGATCGGCCCGGATGCTGAACACCTCGCGCATCTGCTGGCGTGGGCGGTGCATGCCGGCATGAGCGTGCAGCAGATGCTGGATGCGCCGTTCTACCACCCGGTGGTGGAGGAGGGCGTGCGCACCGCATTGCGCGTGCTCAATAGCAAACTGGGCATGGGCCCGGCGCCGGTCGAGCATTGCCTAGACTGCGGCCCCGGCGCGTGAGCGCGCCCGCATGATCGTCGCCCACACCGCCGATACCCCGAACGGCATCAAGCTGCCGATCGCGCTCGAAGAGCTGGGCCTGGACTACCGCATCGTCCGCGTTGCGCTGGACGCCGGCGAACAGAAGACGCCGGCATTCCTGGCGATGAATCCGAACGGCCGTATTCCGGTGCTGGTCGACGACGCCGGGCCGCTGGGCCATGAAGCGCTGTTCGAATCGGGCGCGATCCTCTGGGACCTCGCCGAGCGCTATCCCGGACTGATGCCCGCCGATCCGGCCGAGCGGCTGCGTGCCCTGCAGTGGTTGATGCTGCAGGTTGCCGGCGTCGGCCCGATGTTCGGCCAGGCCGGATGGTTCCTGCGCTCGGCGCCGCAGCGGGTGGATTTCGCGGTCGATCGCTATGTCGGCGAGGCGCGCCGGCTGGCCGGCGTGCTCGATGGCCGCCTGCAGGCGGTGCCATGGCTTGCGGGCAGCACCTACACGGTCGCCGACATCGCGCATTTCGGCTGGATCCGTTCCGCCAGTTACGCGGATGTGGATCTCGCAGACTTCCCGGCGCTGGCCGCGTGGCAGGCCCGTATCGCGGCGCGACCCGCAGTGCAGCGGGCGGTTGCGCGCATGGCGGCTCAGCGGTAGCGGTTGATCTCGTCGCGCAGCGCCCGCGCGGCCGCGGCGGCGGCCTCGGCGTAATCCTCGCCCTGCGATGCGTACAGAATCGCGCGCGATGAACTGACAATCAGCCCGGTGCCGTCGGCGGTTTTCGCATTGCTCACGACCGCCTCTACATCCCCGCCCTGGGCGCCGATGCCCGGCACCAGGAAAGGCATGTCGCCGACGATGGTGCGGACTTCGCGCAGCTGTTCCGGCCAAGTGGCGCCCACGACCAGCGCGCAGTTGTGATTCGCATTCCATTCGCGCGCGATTTTTTCGGCCACGTGCTGATACAGCGGGCGGCCTGCGATGAGCATGTCCTGCAGATCGCCGGCGCCGGCATTCGAGGTGCGGCAGAGGATCACCACGCCTTTGTCGGTGCGATCAAGAAAAGGCTGCACCGAATCGCGGCCCAGGTACGGATTCACCGTGACCGCATCCGCGCAGTAACGGTCGAAAGCTTCACTGGCGTAGTGCTGCGCGGTGCTGCCGATATCGCCGCGCTTGCTGTCGAGGATCACCGGGATCTGCGGGTAGCGGAAGCGCAGATGCATGATCAGCATGCGCAGCGCTTCTTCG
>JANLSB010000450.1:0-3465 GCA_031362125.1 Lysobacterales bacterium
GCCCAGACCTGGCTGCGCGCACTGCTGAACTGGCGCAAGACCGCGACTGCCGTGCACAGCGGCAAGTTTCTGCATTTCGTTCCGCGCGATGGCGGCTACGTCTATTTCCGCGATGACGGCGCGCAGCGACTGATGATCGCGCTGAGCCGAAATGACAAGCCCACCGAACTACAGCTGGATCGTTTCGCAGAGGGCTTGAAGGGCGCCACCTCCGCACGCAATGTGCTGACCGGAGCACCGGTCGCGCTCGGCAAAACGATGATGGTGCCGGCACACGCTGCGCTGGTCCTCGAGTTTTGCACGCCATCGCGACCGTGTTGAACGCGCTGCATCGACCGACAACAGGCTCTCTGCAAGACTCTGTGGGAGCGGCGGCTTTTAACAGCCGAATGGCTGGTCAAGTCGCGATATTTTTGAAGTGGCGACCGCTTTCCTAACGTTTTTCTTCGAGTAGGAACAGCATCGCGACTTGACCAGCCATTCGGCTGTTAAAAGCCGTCGCTCCCACAGTAGTGGTGCGCGCCGCCATCGCGCAGCCAACAAAAAACCCGCAGTCGCCTGCGGGTTTTTTGTGTTCGCGTTGGTGAGCGATCAGACCTGCATCGCCTTGGCTACTTCGGCTGCGTAGTCTTCCACCACCTTCTCGATGCCTTCGCCCACGGCCAGACGCTGGAAGCCGGTGACGTCGGCGCCGGCGGCCTTGACCGCGGCTTCGACGGTCTGCTCGGTGTTCAGCACGTAGGGCTGGCCGTACAGGGTGTTCTCGTTGACGATCTTGGCGATCTTGCCGCCGATGATCTTCTCGAGGATGTCGGCCGGCTTGGCCTTGTCCTTGTCGGTCATCTTCGCCAGTTCGATTTCTTTTTCCTTGGCGATGAATTCGGCCGGGACATCGCTGGCCTTGTTGTGCGGCGGGTTCATGGCGGCGACGTGCATGGCGATGCCGCGGGCGAGCTCGGCGTTGCCGCCTTTCAGTTCGACCAGCACGCCGATCTTGCCGCTGTGGACGTAGGCGGCGACGTTGTCGCTGCTGTCGACGCGGACCATACGGCGGACCTGCAAGTTTTCGCCGACCTTGGAGATCACGGCGGCGCGGGCTTCCTCGACTGTTTCGCCCGAGGCGAGTTTCGCCGACTTCAGCGCTTCGACGTCGGTGGCGTCGGAGGCCAGCGCGGCCTTGGCGACGGCGTCGATGAAGGCCAGGAAGTTGTCGTCCTTGGCCACGAAGTCGGTTTCGGAGTTGACTTCGACCAGCACGGCCTTGCCGCCGTCCTGGGCCATTGCGATACGGCCTTCGGCGGTGACGCGGTCGGCCTTCTTGCCGACCTTGATGATGCCCTGCTTGCGCAGCCACTCGGCGGACGCTTCAAGATCGCCGGTGTTTTCGGTGAGCGCCTTCTTGCACTCCATCATGCCGGCGCCGGTGCGCTCGCGCAGTTCTTTGACCAGGGAGGCGGTGATTTCAGCCCTTGCAAACCTCGATATGAATCAATGTAGGGCGGGCCCAGGCCCGCCGTAGAGAAGCCGGTTTCCCGAGCATGCGATGCACGTCGGACGCGGCGGGATGTGGGCCGCGGCCGCGCAGTGTCGCGCGACCGCATGACGTGCCGATGACGCGGGTCCGAAGGAGATTACTCGGCAGCCGGCGCTTCGCCGGGGGCTTCGGCTTCGGCCTCGATCGCTGCAGCGGCTTCTGCCGGCGCGGCTGCAGCGGCTTCCGGCTTCTTCGCGCCTTCGGGCTTCTTGCCGGGACCGCCAGGACCACGGCCGCGCGGACCGCGCTTGTCGCCCTTGCCTTCGCCATCGGCATCGGCGAAGTCTTCTTCGCGGACCGAAGCGGCCTGCGGCGCGGCGGCCTTGCCTTCCAGCACGGCGTCGGCAGCGGCACGGGCGTACAGCTGCACGGCGCGGATGGCGTCGTCGTTGCCCGGGATGGCGTAATCGACCAGGTTGGGGTCGTAGTTGGTGTCGACGACGGCGATGACCGGGATACCGAGCTTCTTGGCTTCCTTGATCGCGATGTCTTCATGGCCGATGTCGATCACGAACAGGGCGTCGGGCAGACGGTTCATTTCCTTGATGCCGCCGAGCGAGGCGAACAGCTTTTCGCGTTCGCGACGCAGGTTCAGCACTTCGTGCTTGACCATCTTCTGGAAGGTGCCGTCGGTCTCGGCGGACTCGAGTTCCTTCAGGCGCGCGACCGACTGCTTGACGGTGCGGAAGTTGGTGAGCGTGCCGCCCAGCCAGCGCTGGGTCATGTACGGCATGCCGCAACGTTCGGCTTCTTCTTTCACCGAATCGCGGGCGCTGCGCTTGGTACCGAGGAACAGGATGATGCCGCGTCTCTGCGCGACGCCCGAGATGAAGTTCATCGCGTCGTTGAACAGCGGAACGGTCTTCTCGAGGTTGATGATGTGGATCTTGCCGCGGGCGCCGAAGATGTACGGACCCATCTTGGGGTTCCAATAGCGGGTCTGGTGGCCGAAATGGACGCCGGCTTCCAGCATCTGGCGCATGGTGATCTGGGGCATTGCGAAACTCCGAATAGTGGAACCGGCCGCCAGGATCGCATCGCGATCGTGTGAAGACGGTGCGCCCGCAGTGAAGCGGAGCGCGTGGTTCCGGGGTTGGGCCTCCCCGCTGCGCCGTAGCCAGATCCTTCGCGATGGACTGCGAAAGACACCCCGGTACGGAGAGTTGCGGCGGGTGTGGATTCAACGGTGACGCCCGTTGTCGGCGGTCTGGCCGGCCAAAGCCGGTTTCGAGCTGCAGGAGTCTAGCCGGAACAGGGGCTTAGGGGCAAGCCGGGGGGGCGGAAACGGTCTGGATGGGCAATAATGCAGCCATGGCCATGACCATCAAAACCCCCGAAGACATCGAACGCATGCGCGTGGCCGGCCGGCTGGCCGCCGAGGTGCTGCAGATCATCGCCCCGCACGTGAAACCCGGGGTCAGCACTGGCGAACTGGACCGGATCTGCCACGACCACATCGTGAACGTGCAGCAGGCGATTCCGGCCAACGTCGGTTACCGCGGTTTCCCCGCGACCGTCTGTACGTCGGTCAACAACGTGATCTGCCACGGCATTCCCGGGCCGACCAAGGTGCTGAAGGACGGCGACATCATCAATATCGATGTCACGGTGATCAAGGACGGCTGGCACGGCGACACCAGCCGCATGTACTACGTCGGCACCCCCTCGGTGATGGCCCGCCGGTTGGTCGAAGTGACCCGTGAGGCGATGTTCCTCGGTATCCGCGCGGTCAAGCCGGGCGCGACGCTGGGCGATATCGGCCATGCCATCCAGACCTATGCCGAAGGCGAACGCTTCTCGGTGGTGCGCGAATACTGCGGCCACGGCATCGGCCGCGTGTATCACGAAGACCCGCAGGTGCTGCACTACGGCCGCCCCGGCGATGGCCTGGTGTTGAAGCAGGGCATGGTGTTCACGATCGAACCGATGAT
>JANLSB010000487.1:0-5726 GCA_031362125.1 Lysobacterales bacterium
CGGCAAGACCAGCGTCTGCGATTACATGGTGATCGCCTCCGGCACCTCCACGCGCCACGTCAAATCGATCGCCAATGAAGTTGTCCGCAAGGTCAAGGAACTCGATGTGATGCCGCTGGGCGTCGAAGGCGAGCGCGAGGCCGAATGGGTGTTGGCCGATCTGGGCGACGTCGTGGTCCACGTGATGCTGCCACGGGTGCGCGAGTTCTACGCGCTGGAGCGGCTGTGGACCGTCGGCGATCAGCCGCCGGATTCCGAGGTCTGACCCGAGGCTGCTTTTCGAGGCCTCTTTGCGAAATTTACTGTCGAGCCCGTGAGCATGTCCGATCCCTACAACACGATGCCTCGCAACACGATTTTCGGCGAAGCGCCTCCGCCGGTGCCACGCGCCGGCTCAGGCGCTGTTGCGCAGCTGACCGATGCAATGGTGACCACAGCGTTCGAACTGCCCGGTTACCGTATCGTCGAGAGTCTGGGCATCGTCCGCGGAATCATGGTTCGCTCGCGATCGGTGGTCGGCAGCTTCATCGGCGGTCTGCAGACGCTTTTCGGCGGCAATATCACCATCTATACCGAACTGTGCGAACAGGCGCGTTCGGATACCTACCGCGACATGTTCGCGCACGCCCGGCAGAAGCGCGCCAACGCCATCATCGGCATGCGCTACGACGCCACCGAGGTCATGCCGGGCCTGACCGAAGTGCTGTGCTACGCCACTACCGTGATCGTGGAACGCGTGGAGCGCTGACGCCGGTTCCGCATCAATGAAAGCCCGTCTCATCGCCGTCGGCGAACGCGCGCCTGCGTGGGTCGCGCAGGGCTTCGCCGAATACCAGAAGCGGCTCTCGCACTGGTTGCCGCTGGATCTGATCGAAATCGAGTCCGGTCTGCGCGGCAAGGGTCGCGATGCCGCCCGCGCGACTGCTGATGAGGGCGCCCGGGTGCTGGCGGCCTTGCCGAAAGCGGTGCAGATCATCGCGCTCGACGGACGCGGCAGAATGCACAGCTCCGATCAGCTTGCGCAGCGGATGGAGCACTGGCGCGGCGGTGGTCGCGATCTCGCCTTCCTGATCGGCGGCCCGGAAGGGCATGCGCCGGAGGTGCTGGCCCGGGCCGATGAGTCGTGGTCGCTCGGCCCGTTGACCCTGCCGCACATGTTGGTCCGACTGGTGCTGGCAGAGCAGTTGTACCGCGCGGCGGCATTGCTGGCGAACCATCCCTACCACCGCGCCTGAGTCGATTCCACGCATCGACGCCTGGTATTGCGGCGCAGTTCGCGATTTTTCTGCTCTGATCGACCCATCGTCCGGGTCCGCAGTTCACCCGAAAAGTGTGAACCCGCGCAAAAAAAGCATGCAGAACAAGCACTCGGTGGCTATAAACGACGAAGATCACAGTTTATTTTCGGCGGGCTTGCATAGTTCGCCGGTGTTCCGACAGCACTGCATCGTGTCGTGGACGCCCTGCTGGCCAGCCGTCGACTGCCTGCGGGCCTATCCCCCGTCGGCGCACTCGCCGGTCCGTGTTCCCCCATGTGGCCGTGCAGCAGGAGATCCAATGCAGAGGCTCCAACCCCATATATCCGCATCGCCGCTGTCCGCATCGATGCTTGTCGCCAAGTGCTTTTCCGTTCTGGCCATCACGCTTGCGCTGACTGCCTGCGACAGCGGCAATGCCCAGATTCGGATCGCAGGTCACACCGCGAAACGCCCGATCCAGGGCGAACCGCGCGACGCAGGGCCCGCGCAGTCGCGCTCGACGCCTCGTGGCGCAGCGATCGCACCGCCCCCGTTCACCGCCGGTGCGGTCGGCGGTACGCTGAGCCCCCGTGTTTTCAAACCGCTGATGCCAGCGGCCGAGACCTTCGGCGCCGTCGATGTGCGCCTGCATCCGATCGAAGGCGTCGCCGCCGGCACTTCGCAGCTGGTGACGTTCGGCATTCCGTTCCCGCGCGATTCGATCACCGCCGCCGGGCTGTCGAAACTGCGCGTGCTGACCGCGAAAGGCATCGAGATTCCGGCGTTCGTCGAGCAGCTCACCCCGTGGCGTCACATCAACACCGCCGCGCTCGACGGCACTTCGGTGCGCGTCGCCCGAGTGCAGATCCGCTACACCTTCACCGCAACCTGGCCGAACTTCGAAACCGTCCGCGTCGATTGGGGCTACAGCAATCGCACGCAGTCGCTGGCCTCGCTTGAGAATCCGCGCAACGGCTGGCAGCCGGTGACGACAGGCAGCTTCATCGCCGGCGACGGCGTGTCCGAGCCAAAGGTCTACGCGGTGCTGCCGTCGGCGACGCTCAGCAAGGGCCTGCTCAAGCTTGGACCGATGCGGTCGTTCGCGCAGGAGATCGTCGCCACTCGCGATAATCCCACCGTGATGGACGCCACCGAGCATTACCCCGAATACAACGAACAGATGTACGGTGCCAAGAACTTCTTCTATGCCCACATCAACGAGGACGATCCGCTCGTCACCGCCGCCAATCAGATCCCGTACAAATCCGCCGAGGGCGAGCCTTGGCTGTACGACCGCGTGTCCGCGTTCTACGGTCTGTATTTCCGCAGCGGCTTCTTCAAGGTGCTGCGCGAGTCGGTGCGCGCGTCGGAGTATTACCGGGTCAATCTGTATCCGCAGGGGACGTCGCCGGACAGCGCGGTCGGTACGTTCAAGCTCAAGAATCCGGTTGCGTCCGCGTATATCGGCGCCAACGGTGCGATGTACAGCTATCCGGAAGGTTTGGCCTACACGCATTGGCTGACCGGCGACGATCTGTCGAAAGACGGCGCGAAATTGGCGGCGAAAGCACAGCAGGACGCCAACGACGAACCGGACCGCTGGTCGCCGACCAGCAGCTACACCGAGCGGCACATGGGCATCAAGCTGATGGGCCTGGTCGTCGGCTACGAGCTGTTCGGCGACGTGCCGTACAAGACCGGCGCAACGCAGACGTATCGCGAGCGCGTCGTCACCCTCACCACCAATCTGATCTGGCACCAGAACGGCGCCGGCGGCGCGCTGCCGGCCAATCGCGTCGACGGCGGCCTGTGGAAGTACGGCAGTCAGGAGGGCAATGGCCCCAGCGGCAGTCTGCTGGTGAGTTTCTGGCAGACGCCGTTCGTGATCGATCCGATGGTGCGCGCGTATCTGGTCACCGACAATATCGAGATCGCGCAGTTCATCCGCCGCACCGGCAATGCGCTGAAATTCGCCGGGAAGTCGTACTCGCCGGCGCAGCGCAGCTATTTCACCGCCGCGCCGGAAAATCTGCGTCTGGTCGATTACGTGACCCTTGTCGACGGCTCGACCTACGCCGCCGACGGCGTCGGTCCGGAACATACGCTATCGGTCGCGGGTGCGATGGCATGGGCCTACTATTTCAGCAAGATCACCAGGCAGCAGGACGACACCTTGAAACAGGCGGCGAACGAGCTGTATCGCACCTACGACTACGAAACCAACGAGTGGATACGGCCCACCGCTCCGGCCAGCGGGCTCACCGCTTACCGCAACAATCCGCCGCGCCGCTACAACTGGACCTACCAGACCAGCGGCAGTCTGTCGTGGTGTCTTTCGGATGTGCGCTGGGTGCAGAACTGAGAGCCTGTTCGATCTATCCAGAAGCATGAGGCCCGACGGGCTGTCGAACCGCAGCGTGAGCGGCATGGGCCGCTCACGCGCGGCGCGACTCATGCGGCGATTTGCGCGCCGTAGCGGGGGTAGTCGGTGTAGCCCTTCGCGTCCCAGGTGTAGAACGTGCTGCGATCCGCTTCGGCCAACGGCGCGCCGGTGCGCAGGCGTTCGGGCAGGTCGGGGTTGGCGATGAACGGGACGCCGAACGCCACCGCATCCAGCTTGCCATCGGCGATCGCGGCCTCGGCTTCCCCGGCGCTGTAGCCCATGTTGCCGATGAGCGTGCCGCCGTAGCTTTCGCGGGCGGGGGTCATCACGTCGCCCTGTTGTTGGCCGAGGAAATCCGCGCGCATCACGTGCCAGTAGGCGAGATCGCAGTCGTTGAGCCGTTGGCCGAGCCACCGCACCAGCCCGACCGGATCGCTGTCGCGCATGTTGTTGTAACTGTTGAGCGGGGATACGCGCAGGCCGACGCGGCCGCTGCCCCAGACGCCGCACACCGCTTCCAGCACTTCGAGCAGCAGCCGTGCGCGGTGTTCGATCGGGCCGCCGTAGGGCCCGCTGCGCAGGTTCGCGCCGTCGCGCAGGAATTCGTCGAGCAGATAGCCGTTCGCGCCATGCACTTCCACGCCGTCGAACCCGGCCGCCTTCGCATTGCGCGCGGCCTGCGCGAAACCCTCGACGATGTCCGGCAGTTCATCGTCTGCCAATGCGCGCGGTACGACGTAGTCGACCTTGCCCTTGGGCGTGTAGACCTGATCGTTGGCGATCGCGATGGCGCTCGGCGCAACTGGTTGCGCGTCGTCGTTGAAATCAGGATGACAGGCGCGTCCGCCGTGCCAGAGCTGCAGTGCGATGCGGCCGCCTGCGGCGTGCACCGCTTCGGTGACGCGCTTCCAGCCGACGACCTGCGCTTCGCTGTGGATGCCGGGTTCGCGCCAGAACGCGGAGTTGCCGGCCATGACCATCGTCGCTTCGGCGATGATCAGCCCGGCGCCGGCGCGCTGCGCGTAGTACTCGGCCATCAGCGGTCCGGGCACGTGATCGTCCTCGGCGCGACAGCGGGTGAGCGGCGCCATCAGGATGCGGTTGGGCAGCGCCAGAGCGCCGGCCTGCAGCGGTGCGAACAGATGCTTCATCGAGAGTGTCCGGACTGGGCGCACGAGTGTCGCAAGCGGATGCGACGATTGCCATGCGCGATTGCGGACATCAGCGGAACGATGCAGCGCATCCTCCGCGCAAATCAGCCGCCGGTCGTTTCGACGACGCCCGGCGGCGACGCCCGCAAACAGCAACGCTCCCATACAGCAATGCGGCCAGACATCAACACGCCGCATATCGATGCGGCGCGTTCGGCTATTGCAGGCTCAGACTGAAGTTCACCGGCACGATCCCGTAGACCTGCACAGCCTGACCGTCGCGGATCGCGGGGCGGAACATCCACTTGCGCAGTACTTGCCGGCGCGCGGCGTCGTCCAGCCTGCGATTGCCGCTGCTGCGTTCGATCTCTACCGACAGCGGTTTGCCGTCCACGTCCACCAGGACCTTCAGCACCACTGTGCCCTCGATGCCGCCCAGCAGCGCTTCGCGCGGATAGGTCGGCGCTGGCGCGGAGGCGTATTCGAGCCGCGTGCTCGGCAGCGGGTCGGGCGTGCCCGGTGGGCCGATGTCCAGCGTCGGCCCGGTCTGTGTGGGTGGGGTGTATACGTCGCCGTCGGCCACGATCACGTCCTGGTTGGGCATCACCGGCTCGATGGGTGGTGTGACTGTTGTGGGTGTGGTGTTGCGGATCGCCGTGGGCGCGACAACCGGTATCTCTTCGATCGGGGGCGGTGGTGGGGGCTTCGGCCGTTCAAAAATATCCACGATCGTGGTCTCGGTATCGACGATCGGGGCCGGTGCCGAAACTGGCACCAGCAGCAACATCAGCGCGGTGACGTTGAGTGCGATCGCACCGGCGATGCCAAGGATGCGGACAGGCTCGATCCTTGAGATCGCCTGCTGCAGGCCTGCCGCGTGTGCATGGGAATGGCGTTGGGACAGAACCATGGGGCACCTCCATCGGTTGGGGACGATGGTGGAAACGCGCCTCG
>JANLSB010000512.1:0-1836 GCA_031362125.1 Lysobacterales bacterium
TCGAGGCGCTTGCCGTTGGCGATATCGGCATCACCGAACTGATGTTTGTTGTCGTCACTGTTCCACAGATCGGCTGCAGCGGTCGTGGCCTTGCCTGCGGTATCCGCCACACGCTTTAGGAATGAGCGGCCCTGCGCCGCCAGCACGGGCGCATCGTTCGATGACGGAACGGTAGCCCCTTCTGTTTTCGCTGGGCCGCCGCCGATGAACTTCATCATGTTGCTGGCCTTGTTCTCGGCCTCGATCCGCCGCTGGCGGTCGCGGGCACGCTGGTCGTCGGCGCGTTCGAGTTCATTGATGAATTCGGTGCGGGTCCAGACATAGCAGCGCAGGAAACCGATCACCGCGCCGATGAGCATGATCGCGCCGGCAGTGGCGCTGCCGTCGGCCAGCCCCCAGGCCGCAGCCGCGCTGGCGGACAGTTCGCCGAATCCCACCGCGATATCCTTTGCCTCCACCAGACCGACGCCGACCACGATCTTGGTCAGCCAGTCGCTGATCTGTTCAAGATTGGTGTTCTGCGCGTAGCTGGCGCGGCTGGTACCCGCCTGCGATGCGGCATCGGCCTGCGTCTGCGTGCCGGCCGCAACCGAGCGCGGAATACCGAAGAGAAAGCCGAGCGCCGCGCCGCCCATGCCCGCCGCGAATGCGGTGGCGAGAATCGCCGCGAATGCGGCCACGCTGTCAGCCAACAGCGCCGCCACGAAGACTATCAGCGGCAGCGAGGCCCACATGAGGGCCGCGCTGATTTTCAGCGGCGGCTCCGCGCCGCCACGGGATTCCATCGCCATCGTCGTGCTCCCCTTCCTAATTGACAGGCCTGTTGATACTACTCTCGATCGGCTGTCGATCCGAACGTCGCGCCGATGTGCGATCGCACGCCAGCGAACTCCCCACGTCGATTGGACCCGTATCGCCAGCGGCTGTGAAGACACGATACGGCGGTTCGTCCGCAACCGCAGGATCGAATCGGTCTGCGCTCAGTATTCACCGGCGGCCTTCGCTGCCGCATGCGCATCCACAGGCGCGACCGCGACACGACTGATCATCACCATCATCACCTGCATCCACGGCATTTCGTTGCGCAGGGTCACGCCCTGGGCCAGCGGGCGCACGCCGGTGGCGAAGGCATCAAACGCGGCGCGGAACTTCGCGCGGCCTTCGGCGGCATCGCCGTACTGCGCCCAGAGGCCTTTCCACTGCCGGATCAGGCGGGCTGCGTGCTGGTTCAACACCGGCAACTGCGCGTGTGGCAGGGCTTCGGCGAGCAGGAACGACAGATGCTGGCCCAGTTCCCACGGGCTCATCACCGGCGGTACGTTGACCGCTTCGCAGGCGAAGTCGACCGGTGCCGATGGATCGGGAGCGATCCGCTTCGGCATCCAGCCATCGCGCGGCGCATCGTGCGCACGACCCTGCGCGACCCTGTCCCAGAACGCACCGCCGCCGACGGTGTCGCAGACCAGATGGATCCGCGACTGCACCGCATCGTTGAGCACGCGGTGCTGGCGCCAGGTGTCGAAGATCCAGCATTCGCCGGCCGCCATGTTGATGGTCTGGGCATCGCATTCGAACTGCACGGTCGGCTGGGTCACGATCGGCACGTGCACGCGCACGCGCTCGGTCCAGTAATAACCCTGATCGGCATGGCGGGTGACTTCGGCCTGCCCGGCCAGGCGCATCAGCCGGGTGCGGCCGACGGTAGCACCGAGACTGGCGAGCAATTGCTGCAGGTAGCGGCATCGCTGCAGATGCGGGGTCGGACACATCCGCCCGGAGAACGATTCATTGTCGGGTTCGCCGTCCACCGCCAGCAGCGGCAGCATCGAATTGCCG
>JANLSB010000543.1:0-3754 GCA_031362125.1 Lysobacterales bacterium
CCAGTTTCTCAGCGACGACCATGCACAAGGCACGCGACATCTTGAACTGAATGCCTCGCGTGTTCTGCTGCAAGCAGGCGTCATGCAGCATGCGCAGTCGTTGAATACGATCGAGCCACGAGAACTACGTTCATCGGAAACCATGCAGCGCGAGGAAATGGCCTATCGGTACGGTATCGTTGGGACCGAACTCAAGCCTGAGTGGCAAGATGCGATCCTCCTTGCGACCCAGCGCACGCGCGAAACGCATGGCATCACCGGGCCGGGTTTGACGCAACTCAAGCCTGCGAATGGTGGCGAAGCTGCTGCGGACACCCCGATTGCGCACCTTCAACGTGGTGGCGATGGCGCAAATCACATTATCGCCATTACATCGAGCGAGGAAATTCGTCAGGCATTAGAAGAGGTCCGCGTCCGTCAGCGGCCGGAAGACTCGATGGCCTCGCACGCTCCAGAGCAGCGCATCGCGGTGCTGACCCCTGAACAGCGTGACGTGCGTGAACAGGCGACGCGCGAAGCTAATCGGCAGGGTCTGTCACAGGACGCAGCGCAACAGATGGCGACCCTGGCGACGATCGAGGTGCGTGCGAAACGAACCGGCCCGTCCTCGTCACGCATTGCGGACGCTGAATCCGCACACCAACCGGAAATGACAACACAGGTTGCGGAGGCATCACCTTCGCAACCGACGCCATTGGCACCGATGCCTGTGCGGGAGACCGAGGTGCGCGAACCAGAAGCGGAGCGCAAGGATGTTCCGCCGCAACCTGTCGCGCAGGCTGGCCATAACGAAGCCAAGTTAGCCCCGTCGCCAGAGGGCCGCGCACAGGACGCGCCTGACACGCCCGTTCTAGCGCAGGCGAACCCTGTAACAGATCCGTCGCCTCAGCCAACTGTCGGGCGCCGACATATGCCGGTGCTGCCTGCTGACAGTGAGACGGAGATGCCGGTGTCTCAGCAGCCGGCAGTTCCGGCAGAGCAGCCCATTGCGGCTGTTCCGCAGAAGGCGGGGGTAAGCGATGACGCCGCCACGCCGCCAGTTCATCGCGATTCGGCAGTCGAAATGGCAGATCGTCCGTCTCCTACGCCACCATTTCAGGAACGAGCGGATGAAGCGAAGGCAGTTACGACCGCACCAGGCCAGCCCCCGCCGCTGCAGGCGATTGAGGCGCCGCTCGTCGGCAGCGCCGATATGCCTCACAGCGCGCGCGCCGAGCAGGAGGATCGCTCAGAACAGACTATGGCGCCGGCACAAACCTTTACAGGTGGTGCTGGCCGTTCGCCTGGAGACGTTGCCGAGAAGCGCGAAGAAGATCGCGACGACGATGATCGCCGTGAAGCGCCTCACTCCGAAGTGCAGACCGTTTCAAGCGATGTGTCACTGCCACCCTTTACTGTGCGTGCGGACGCGCGCGATCAGGACGATGAGGAGAAGCGAAATGATCATGGCCGGCGAGGCCAGGAATCAGCGGATTCTATGCTTGCTCCCGAGCAGGCGACGCCAGAAACGGCGCCACGCTCCTTTGATCCGCGTCACCCGGATCATCCCGATCACGCCATGTATCAAAACACCAGAGAAAAGGTGGCCGACCTTTACGAACGTCATGGCATCCCGACCCAGGAGGATCAACTTGAACGCACCACGGCCGCGCTGTTGTCGGATGCGCGCGCAAACCGGATGACGCACATCGAAGAAGTGCAGTTCACGGTCAGCCGTCAGAAGCCGGATGGCGAAATGACGGTTGCCGGCAACTTGCTGGCTTGGGAAGGCGATCCGAAGCAGCAGAGCCAGATGCCGTGGATGAAGTTCAGCGCCACCGACATGCAGGCCGTCAACCAGCGCGACCCGGATCGCGACTATGCACGTTTCCGCGAGGAGACGATCAGGGAGCAGAAGTCGCTGGAAGCGTTCCAGGAGCAGCAGGAAGAGATCAACAAGAACCGGGATGGTCCGCTGATGCGGATCGGTCCGCGCTCGCTCAACAGCGATACCAACGACTCAGATGGTGGCGACGGCGGGGGTGGTGACGGTTGACCACGAAGCAGATCAGGCCAAAGGGCAGTACCCAATTTTCAGAAAGACCTTCGCCGCACTGATCGCTGTGACTCTGCTTTTCGCGGCGAGCGTCCATGCGAAAGAACCGATCCGTATTGACGCCTCGCCAGCAGACGCTGGCAAGGTGAGCTTTTCCCGAATGCTCTATTCCCTGCCTGCCCGTAAGCGTCAATAAGTGCAGGTTGCCGTTTTGATCCTCAAAATGGACGGCGTTTCAAGCACACGTGCGTCGTCAACGGTCAGATTTGCAGCATCCGTTGATCGAACGGATCAGTGGCAATGTATAGGGCATAACGGCCGATTAGATCATTCGCTTGTCGAAGGGCGTGAAGGGGCACTGTAAAACTCCGGATGCCGTAGCACTTTGCTTCGGCACGCACTACGTTCCGCTGCGATACAACATCGCGACTGGATTGGGACACTGCCCACTGGTTTGACGATCAGGCGGGCTTCCCGTGGCACCTATCCAACTTTACGAGCCGCCGCGCATGACGCCGGCACAGCGGCGCACGGAGGCAGCCGCACTCTTGGCCTTGGGCCTGCACCGCCTGCGCGGAGGTGACGCGCAGGCGGGCGCCGTGTGTGCGTCACCTCCGGTTGGACTTGGCTGTGGCGGGGAACCACGCGTACATGCCAACCCCGCTCACCGGAGTCCACAGGCATGACGCAACAATCCCCTCCCGCGGCTGCGCCCGCATCGATGGCCGCGCGCATCGCGCACCTGGCCGATTGGTCCTGGCCGGACCTCAAGAAGGAATGGCATCGACTCTTCGGTAGCGAGCCGCCCGTCGCCAATCGACGCTTCGTCGAGAAGCGGATCGCCCATCGCTGGCAGGAGATCGAGTTCGCCAAGACTGACCGCAGCTTGCTCGAGCGCAACAGTCGCCGAATCAACGAACTGGTCGCGACCGGCACGCTGAAGCGCCAGAAGACCGGCGCGATGCCGATTGCGGGTGCGGAGCTGAT
Organism: Lysobacterales bacterium; assembly: GCA_031362125.1. GTDB lineage: Bacteria > Pseudomonadota > Gammaproteobacteria > Xanthomonadales > Xanthomonadaceae > Lysobacter_I. Next base: position 3,023 of record JANLSB010000543.1, read on the forward strand.
CCGCGTCTATGCCGGCGTTGAACATCGGGTTCGGGTTTTGCCCGATGAGGAATTCGAGTACGCCGGCAAGCGGTATCCGAGCCTGTCGATGATCGCCCGCGAGATCACCGGCACCCGCTGGAGCGGGCCGGCGTTCTTCGGGTTGCGCAAGGGGGCTCGCCAATGAGCGCCGTTCCGACAAAGCGACTGCGCTGCGCGGTCTACACCCGCAAGTCAACGGAGGAAGGGCTCGATGCTGAATACACCTCGATCGACGCCCAGCGCGATGCCGGCGCGGCGTTCGTCGCCAGCCGGCGCATGGAGGGCTGGATTCCGGTCGCGCGCGATTACGACGACGGCGGCTACTCCGGTGGAACGCTGTTGCGTCCCGCCCTGCAGCGACTCATGGAGGATATCCGGGCAGGCATGATCGACATCGTCGTGGTCTACAAGATCGACCGCCTGACGCGATCGCTGTTCGACTTCGCCGAACTGATCAAGGTCTTCGAGGAGTACGGCACGACCTTCGTGTCCGTCACGCAGCAGATCAACACCACGGATGCGATGGGGAGGATGGTGCTGAACATTCTCCTCGCGTTTGCGCAGTTCGAGCGCGAACTGACCGCCGAGCGCATCCGCGACAAGTTCGCCGCCAGCAAGAAGAAGGGACTGTGGATGCACGGGATCTGCCCGCTGGGGTACGACGTCGTTGATCGCCGGCTGGCCGTGAACGAGATGGAGGCCGAGCAGGTC
>JANLSB010000562.1:0-2191 GCA_031362125.1 Lysobacterales bacterium
CCAATCTGACCGCCGAACAGGTCAAGGCGCATGCCCGGGAGAACCTGACCGGCTATAAGCAGCCGAAATTAGTGGAGTTCCGCACCGAGCTTCCGAAGACGAATGTCGGCAAGATCCTCCGCCGGGAGTTACGGGACCCGCCCCCCGCCGCATAAAGCGACGCAGTTCGCAGTTCCAGCTCAGACAGGTCGGCCCTCGGGTCGACCTGTCTGTTTTTATGGGTTCTGATCGCTTGAAGTTTGTGATTTTTCGGCGCATACAATTGCAATCCGGGCAACCACCTAACCTACGCTGATCGCAGCCGGGCCGCCCGGCCGGCGCGTCGATCGTATCGCAGGGGGAAAGAATGCCTAGACCTCCAGGGCCCGCCCAATCGCGCTCGATCCAGTGGTTTTACGACCGCTGGGCCAGATTGCGGCTGCCGCGTGGATCGAAACCCGTTTTCATGCTTCAAAGCGTTTTTTATTTTTTTAACCAGACCCCCGAAACCTAGACATCTCCGAAGGAATTGACGCCATGACCCTGCTCGAAAACATCTCGCCGATCATCACCGACGCCCCACTGGTCCGCAACGAAACGGATGCTCTTGGCCGTAGCGATTGGTTTTTCATGCATTCGAACACGGTCGGTCATTACCATCCGTGTTTTTCCGAACGCCTGCTCAATGAACTCAAGAGGGAACAGGAAAGCCTGCGTCGTCGTCTCGCCGCTACCGGCAACAATCAACAGCAGGATGGCGTACATCACATGGTGTTGGTCTCGAGCGCGGATGTCTTCAATCTTGGCGGCGATCTCGCCCTCTTCGCCCATCTGATCCGCAGCGGCAACCGCGGCCGCATGCTCGATTATGCCAAACTGTGCATTGAAGTCGCATTCAACCTCTATCGACTGTACGAAAACCAGGTCCACAGCATCGCCGTCGTGCAGGGCGATGCGCTGGGTGGAGGCTTCGAGGCCGCTCTATGCTGCCACACGATCATCGCCGAGGAAGGGAGCGGCATGGGCTTTCCGGAAGTGTTGTTCGATCTTTTTCCGGGAATGGGCGCTTACACATTCCTGACTCGCCGGGTCGCACCGGTCGTCGCCGAGCGAATGATGCTGGATGCCCGCATCTATCCGGTCGAGGAACTGCTCGCGATGGGTGTTGTCGATCAGGTCGTACCGCGCGGTACCGGTCTGCAAGCCGCGAAGGAACTCATCCGCAAACACCAGAAGATGGGCAATGCGCTGCGTTCGATGAACGCCGTTCGCCATGCTTGCAAGCCGATCAGCCTGGAGGAATTGTTGGCGGTGACATCGGAGTGGGTCGATGCCGCGATGCGGCTGAACGACCGTGGCCTGAAGACCATGGAACGCCTGATTCGCGCTCAGAAGCGACGTGCCGAAGAACAGCCTCTGATACCCCGTATCAGCGCCGCGCGCAGTTACTGATGACTCAATCGGTGGGCGTCTGTTGGCGGGCGTGGATATGCGCCTCCCCGCCCGACGCCCTTACCGACAACAAGCGGGTCACTTCCCGGCGGCTGTGTTCGGCGACGAGAATCAGCTGCGCTTCGATCTCCGCAGTCCACACATTCCTTCGACGCGAGAGCGTTGCGTCGTCACTGCGCATGATTTCGCGACAACGGTCCGCGATCGGGGCAGCGCCCAGATTTTCGCTTACGCCTTTCATGGCATGAGCGGCATCACGGAAATCAGCCCATTGCCCGGCTTCGGCTGCGCGGCGGAAATGCTCGATGCAGCCCGACATGTCTTTGAGGCATTGCTCGACGAAGTCGAGCAGGAATGAGTCGCCCAGCCCCATCATCGAAAGCTCTTCAAGCACTTCAGAGCTGGTATTCATCGTTGGCATCACAGCCTGATGCTTCGTCACGGTCACCTGCCGCGAAGCCATATCGGCGACGACCTCCAGAAATTTGGCGACCATGATCGGCTTGGTCATGAAGGTTTCCGCACCTGCGGCGCTTGCATCCTTCATCGCCTGCTCGGTGGCGTCAGCGCTCATCACGATGACCGGCGTACGCATCCGTTGACCCGCCTGCATGAAGCGGAGTTGACGGATCACATCCAGTCCACTCACGCCAGGCATGTGCATATCCAGCACGGCAAGATCGAATTGGATCTCCGCGAAAGCGTCCAATGCCTCCTCGCCGTCGGATGCGATCGATACTTTATGGCCAGCATGCTCAAG
>JANLSB010000633.1:0-3381 GCA_031362125.1 Lysobacterales bacterium
CGCCTATTTGGCTTGCGTGCAGGATGCGGTGAAGCAGGGCTTCGCGCCACAAACTGCAGCGCTGAATTGTGCGACCAACCTCATGGAGGATGTCGCGCAGGGCTTGGGCGGCGACACGATAACAGGCCTCGACGCGGCTGCACATAATTTCGATCCCGGCAGCATTGTTGCCGCTTGCGTCTCTGGTGATCCTTCTGTGTCCCAAAGCGGGTCGACAAATTGGAAGAAAGAACCTGTGCATCAATACGCATGGAGTACGATTCAGCCCGACAAGATCATCTACGACATGGATAAAAATCCGATCAGCGAATATGGCAGTTTCAGTTTCGGGGGCGACCCAAGTAAAAGTGTGGACAAGAACGGCGAGTCGCTGGAAAAGGGCGAAGATGTCTATCATTACCAGGGCATGAGCCCGGAAGAATCAAAAAAAGCAAAAGAAGAATCGGTCGGCAAGGCCGAGGTCGCCAAAGCTGAATGGAAGGATGCGGAAGCAGCTGCCAAAGCCGATCCCAAAAACAAAGTTAAACAGGATAAAGCGGGTGAAGCGTTTGTAAAATATCTGACGGCGAGTGAAGATGCCAGCAAGGACCCCAATTTGAAGCCTCACTCCAGCTCGCACACAGCCGGCGATTCGTCCGTATGCGAGCAAGTCATGCAAACTGCGCGTGAAATGCTGCGCGAGTGCAATCGCAACGGTTGGAAATCGTCTGGGTGTCAGGTCCTGCACGCACGGATGCATGGTTGCCCGAATCCGACCCAGATACTGATCGATCCGGAGGCCGGTTATGTGTGCGCCGCGGAAATCGACCCAAGAGCAGTCGCGGATGCGGCTCAAATCCGATGCGAGCAGTTGACCACTCCCGGTCCCGATGGTGGAACGCCTTGTGTACCACCGAAGGTCAGCGAGAACGGCGGCTATATCGATGGCGAAGAAAGCGGTGAACTCTGCGCGGACCCGCGCGCTTATGTCGACCCGGAGTCCGGTATTTGCGTCCGTCAAATCGAGCTGCATCCGTTTGGGCAGCCGGATATCAACGGAATCATCCAGATCGGTTTGGAAAAATTCGGCGGCCCGATCATCAATATACCGACGCCGAACCCGCCGCCGAAGTTTCTTCTCGTGCTTTGAAACGCCGACGGCCTGACGATCAGTAACGGTGCTGCTCGATACGGGCAGCACCGTTCTGATCGACGCGTATCTCGATCAAACGATCGTATTCGTCATCGCGGAATGGCGCCACCGTGCATCCGCACAAGGCGCCGGCGATCGCGGCGACGGTATTGCTGTGGCCGACCACCAGAACGATGCCGATCGGGTGTTTCCTGCGCAGTTCTGCAGCGAGCTCCGATGCCAGGATGGCTGCGTCGTAGGTCTGGACAGCAAGGTGATGCGCCTGCGCGGTGGCCGCAGCGGTCATCTGTGTGCGTCGATAGGCAGTCGCGTAGACGGCGACCACCGGCTCATGGACCAGCCGTTCGGCCAGGCGCTGTGTCCGCTCGTTGCCTGCCGCATTCAGTGAGGGATCTTTCGGGTCGTCTGCGGCTTTCTCGGCGTGACGGACCAGGATATAGGTCGCTCCATTCGGCGCGGAAATCGGCGCGGAAATCGGCGCGGAAATTTGCGAGGCACCAGTGGCGCAAGCTGTCGTGAGTACAGCCAGCGCGGCAAGAACGATCAGGTCGCCAACACGTCTGAAAATCATGGCCCAGCTCGGAAAGTAAGGATTGCGTCACGCTCGGACGGCAGGCTCGCAGACGGTTGGGGTGTCGGCTGCGGATTGGTCTTGCCCAGCAACCACATCAGGTTGATGGAGGACAGCAATATCACCCCGATGATCCAGAAGCAATCGTCGCAGGCCATGACATGGGGCTCACGGCGGACCAGACGATCGATATTCTGCAACGACAGCTGCTGCGCGCGCGGGTTCGATTCCGTGCAGGATATACGCATCTTTCAGAGTGTCCCGCCGCGACTGGGTCGCGCCCGAAAATACCGTCGCCGATTCGCCGATTCGCGACGAATGGAAGTGCTCGCGCACCGTCAAGGCGGTGGACAGCAGACCGCTTGCAGGCGGGCGCCGATTTCCACGGTGCGTCCGCCCACGCGCCCGGACACCGGCGCGACGATACGCGTATAGGCCAGCTGTTGGCGCAGGTCCTTCAATTGGACCTTAAGGTCTTCCACGAGGCATTCGAGCACGCCCCGCGCCGATCGCATCGCGGCGATCTGCGCCTGCGCAGCGCTTACACCACCATCGCGTCGCGCGCGGAGATCGGCAGAGGCGCTGGCGAAATCGGTGTTGGCGGTATCGACCTTTGCCTTGGGGGCGAGCCGCCTGTCGTTGTCGTACCGCTGGTTCATGCGCTCCGCTTCGCGCCTCGTGCGCTGCAACTGCGCTTCGGACTGCGACACCTGCGCGCTTGCGGTCGCGTACTGCGCCCGGGCCTGCCGGTCTTGCGCATCGTTCTCAGACAACTGTCGCTCTGCGGTCTTGATCTCAGCCTGGAGTTGTTCGATCTTCAGGGTCTTCGCGAATCAGTGTGGGTGCAATCGCACGTTGCAGTACATCTATGCAATAGCGTTTCGGGCTGCGATCAACGCAGCGGAGGCTGCGTGAAACGACTTCAGGATCACGACGTGATCCTCAGCGTGGCGAACAGGCCGCGTGCCGCCTGCAATCGCGCGGTGGCATCGGGCAGGTCGAGCTTGATGCGAAGCTTGTCGGGCCCGTCCATCTGGTAGTGCTTGGGTTGGCCCTGGATCAGACGGATCACCGACATCGGATCGACGTTTGGTTTCTCGACGAACTGGATCCGACCCCCGGTCGCGCCCAGATCGAGCTTGCGGATGCCGAGTGCGGTCGCATCGAGCTTGAGTTCGGCGGTGGCGAACAGATGCTTCGCCGGGTCCGGCAGCAGTCCGAAACGATCGATCATTTCCACCTGCAGCTCGCGCAGATCATCGACGCTGCGCGCGCTGCTCACACGTTTATACAGGGTGAGTCTCGTGTGCACGTCGGGCAAGTAATCGTCGGGAATCAATGCAGGAATATGCAGCTCGACATCGGCGCCGCGATGGTCGTGCAGGTCGAGACCGAGCGCATCCACGCCGGGCAGCTTGCCCTGTTTGATGCTGCGCACGGCGCGCTCCAGCAGTTCGGTGTACAGCGAGAAACCGATTTCCGCCATCTGCCCGCTCTGATCTTCGCCAAGCAGTTCGCCGGCACCGCGGATTTCCAGATCGTGGGTCGACAATGTGAAGCCGGCGCCGAGTTCATCCATCGAAGCGATCGCCTCCAGTCGTTTGCGCGCATCGGCGGTGATGGTGCGACCATCGGGAATGACCAGATAAGCGTAGGCGCGGTGGTGCGAGCGGCCGAC
>JANLSB010000711.1:0-3594 GCA_031362125.1 Lysobacterales bacterium
ATGATTCAAGATACCCGCCTCGACCCGCTGACCGACTCTGATTTCGACGTCGTTGCGCAACTGGCCGACACCATCTGGCGTGCGCACTATTCGTCGATGATCAGCATGGCGCAGATCGACTACATGCTGGACGGCCGCTACACGCCGGAACGGCTGCGCGGTTATATCGATTCGCAGGAGCGATGGCTGTGGATGCTGCGCGTCGACGGCGTGCCGGTCGGCTATTGCAGCTGTTCGCTGGGCGAAGAAGCGGATGCGATGAAGCTCGAGCAGCTGTATCTGCTGGCGGACCACAAGGGCCACGGCCTGGGCGGACGCATGCTGCGTCACGTCGAAGCGAAGAGCGTTGCTGTTGGGCGGATGCGGCTATATCTGACCGTCAACAAAGGCAACACTGATTCGATCGCGATCTACCGCAAGTCCGGCTTCGTCGTCCGCGAAGAAGCGGTGTTCGACATTGGCAACGGCTACGTGATGGACGACTTCGTGATGGAAAAACAGCTCTGAGGGATGCCGGAAACGACGAAGCCCGCCATATGGCGGGCTTCTTGGAAGTCGAACAAGTCATCGGACTTATTTGATTTTCCCTTCCTTGTACATCACGTGCTTGCGGACGACGGGATCGTACTTCTTGATCTCCATCTTGGCAGGCGTGTTCTTCTTGTTCTTGTCGGTCGTGTAGAAATGACCGGTACCGGCCGAAGAGATCAGGCGGATTTTGTCGCGTTTGGAAGCCATGGTTCAGTCCTCCTCAGATCTTTTCGCCGCGTGCGCGGAGATCGGCGAGCACGGCATCGATGCCGTTCTTGTCGATGGTGCGCAGGGCATTGGCGGAAACGCGCAGCTTGACCCAACGGTTCTCGGAAGCCACCCAGAAGCGGCGTTCGTGGAGATTGGGCATGAAGCGGCGGCGGGTCTTGTTGTTGGCGTGCGAGACGTTGTTGCCGCTCTGCACGCGCTTGCCGGTGACTTGGCATTCGCGGGACATACGTACCTCTATCGATAAGAACGCGCGACGGTATCGTGCGATCTGCGGTGGCCTCCCGTAGCCCGGGAGACGGCGGCCCCGGTGTCGGTCCGGTTCGACGAATCGATCCTGACAGCCACCTTGCGAGACGGGATGAGTTTGGGTGTCGCTGCACTGGCGGGCGGCATCGCGGGCCGACCCTCCGGCCGCATGAAGCGGGCCGGGCGTAACGAGCCGCGCATTATGCCCGGGAAAGCCAGCGTGGGCAAACACTTAGCCGAAAACGCCGCAGGAAATCCGGCCCGCGCCATCTCTCGTCGGTCTGGGACGGCGAAGACCGCCCGGGTAGGCGAAAATAGCGCCTGCCGCCCAGCCCACGACCGCCATGACCCAGCCCCAGACCAGTTCCCCCGTCTCCCTGACCCGGCATCTGATCGAGGAGGAGCGTCATGGCCATATCGGCGCCGACCTGCGGCTGCTGATCGAAGTAGCCGCCCGGGCCTGCAAAGAGATCGCAGTGGCGGTGGGCAAGGGCGCCCTGGGCGGGGTTCTGGGCGATGCCGGGACCCCCGCTTCCATCAGCATGAATGTGCAGGGCGAGGCCCAGAAGAAGCTCGACGTGCTCAGCAACGAGATCCTACTGGAGGCCAACGCCTGGGGCGGCCATCTCGCCGCCTGCGCCTCCGAGGAAATGGACCACTGCCAGCCCATCCCCGATGCGTTTCCCCGAGGCAACTATCTGCTGCTGTTCGACCCCCTCGATGGCAGCAGCAATATCGACGTGAACGTCGCGGTCGGCACCATCTTCTCCGTGCTGCGCTGCCCGGACGGCGTGGCCACCGTCGGCGACGAGCACTTCCTGCAGCGGGGCACCGAACAGGTAGCCGCCGGCTACTGCATCTACGGCCCCAGCACGATGCTGGTGCTGACCATCGGCCACGGCACCCACGCCTTCACCCTCGATCGCGAGCACGGCGCGTTCCTGCTCACCCGCAAACACATCCGCATCCCAGAACAAACAAAAGAGTTCGCGATCAACATGTCCAACCAACGCCACTGGGAAGCACCGATGCGGGACTACGTGCGCGACCTGCTCGCTGGCAAAGATGGCCCGCGCGGCAAGGATTTCAACATGCGCTGGATCGCCTCGATGGTGGCCGAAGTACACCGCATCCTGACCCGCGGCGGCATCTTCATGTATCCGTGGGACAAGAAGGATCCGACGAAGGCCGGCAAGCTGCGGCTGATGTACGAAGCCAACCCGATGAGCCTGTTGATCGAACAGGCCGGCGGCGCCGCCACCGATGGTCGCACGCGCATGCTCGATGTCGCGCCGACACAGCTGCATCAGCGCGTGCCGGTGTTTCTCGGCTCGAAGCAAGAGGTCGAAACCGCCACCCGCTACCATCGTGACCACGACGCACAGCGCGCGAAGCAACCGGCATGAGCGACAGGGATTTCATCGCAGTCACCCAGAACGCACTGCCGCGCGAGATCTGCGCCGAAATCATCGCGCACATGCGCGCGAGCGACGCGTTGCAGCCGGGGCGCATCGGCGGCGGCGTCTATCCAGAACTCAAACACAGCCGCGACATCACCCTCACCGGCAACTCCGCATGGCAACAGGTCGAAGAGACCCTGAACATGGCGATGCTGCGCGGCCTGATCCAATACCTGCGCGACTACCCGCAGGCGCTGATCGCACCGCTGATGCTGCAGCAACCGGGTCCCGACGGCACCCTGCAGCGCTTGTCCGCAGAAACGCTCGCAGCGAAAGACGACGCCGGCATCATCGAACTCATCCGCACCTGCCTGCGCCCCGGCAGCATCAACCTGCAGTGGTACCGCGCCGGCGAAGGCGGTTATCCCTACTGGCACTGCGAACTGTACCCGCGCGACCACACCGCGGAAACATTGCACCGGCATCTGCTGTGGACGCTGTACCTCAACGACGACTTCGAGGAAGGCGAAACCGAATTCCTGTTCCAGCAGCGCAAGGTGATACCGGAAACCGGCTCACTGCTGATTGCTCCCACCGCCTTCACCCACACCCATCGCGGCAATCGCCCGCAGTGTGGCGACAAGTTCATCGCGACGAGCTGGATCCTGTTTCAGCGTGCCGAAGCAATGTTCGGGCAGACATAGCATGTCTGAAGTCTCCGGAAAATCGTCTTCGCCGCTCGATGCGGTCCGCGAGAAGCTGCGCAAATATCCGCAGTTGTCCGTTATGGACGAAGGCGATTCGATCACCGTCGAGGCGCAGACGCCGGAAGGCTTCGCTGTGTCGTTCCATTCCAGCGACGGCGAATACACCGTTTGCATGGAAGGCTGGCACGCGCACTTCGACGCGACCCAGATCGAGACCGCCCTCAACTGTTTTGCCTTTGGACTGAGCGACAGCGCACGGTTGGAGGTGCATTCCCGCGGCGGCAAAGATTACCGCTGGACACTGGAAGCTTTCGAGGACGGCGTATGGCGCACGGACTCGACCACGGGCCTGCTGTTCTCTGCGTTCTGGCGAAGAAAAACCGTGCGTTACCTGCGCAATGCGGTGATCGTATCTGATGACATTCCGTAGCCCGGGTAGAGCGCAGCGGCTCTCAGCGGCGCAGCCGGTCAACCCGGGG
>JANLSB010000795.1:0-5751 GCA_031362125.1 Lysobacterales bacterium
CCCCCCCCCCCCCCCCCCCGCCCAAACTACCCCTCCCGCGGACACCCAGTCCATCACCTCCTTTCTCTCTCGTTCCCCACCGCACGCGCTGACGAACCGCATGATCGGGGATGCCATCCATGGCGACACCTCGCCGGCTACCGGATTGCCCGGCCCGCACATCCGTGTGCGGGCGTTCGCCAACGCGCGAGGCGATGCCTCGCAAGCGCGTTGGCTCACCCAATCAGTTTTGCGAGCATCCGCGCGCCGCCGGTCCACACGCCGATGGCGGTGCCGAGGCTGGTGAGGAAGAAGTTCAGAAGCGTGCGCGCGACCCGGTTGCGCCACCAGCCCTTCACGGTCTGGATGTCGTCGCGCAGCGCCATGAAGTCGGCGTAGGTGGGTTTGCGCACCCAGGCTTCGACGAGCGCGCTCAGCGTGCCCGAGGCCAGCGCCGGGTGCAGCGGTGTGATCGGCGATGCCACGAAGGCGGTCAGAATGCTGAGCGGGTGGCCGCCAGCGACGGCGCAACCGATGGCACCGAGCGTGCCGGTGACCAACACCCATTGCAGTACCAGATCGCTGCCGACCTCGAAACCGCCGCGCCAGAAACCCCAGACGAAGCCGCCAAGCACGAAAGCGGCCAAGAGCACAGTGAACCAGGGAAAGGACGATTTCTGCTTGATCGCTTCCAGTTCGCCGCGCAGCGCGGCGGGGTCGCGGTGGTCTTCGCGCAGATGCTTCGCCAGACCCCGCAGATGTCCGGCGCCAATCACCGCCAGCACTTCGCGCGCCTCGCTCTGCGCCGGTATTTCGCGCAATCGCGCGGCCATGTACTGGTCCCGTTCGGCGATGACAGTCTCGTAAAGCGCCGGGCTGTCGGAGGCGAATTCGCTGAAACTGGATTCCAGCATGTCGCCTTCCTTCAGGTTTTCGATCTGTTCGTCGGAGACTTCTTCGTCGAAGAACAGTGATGCCATCAACCCGCCCGTGACCTTGGCGCGACCCCACCAGCCGAGACGCTGCATCGCCCGCTTGAAGGTGAGGCCCACATCGCGATCGATCAGCTGCAGATTGAGCCCGCGTTCGCGTGCGTCCAACACCGCAGCCTTCAGTTCAGCGCCGGGTTCGATGCCGAGTTGTTCGGCCAACCTCCGCTGGTATGCGGCGAGGCCAAGATTTGCGGCGAAAACCGCGGTCTTGCCATCGCGTATCACTTTCACCAGATCCAGCCGCGCGAGCGCATCGGGATCGGTCAGCGCCTGTGCGCGTTGCGGATCGAGTTCGACGGCGATGGTGTCGTAGTCGCCGGTGGCGATCGCAGCGCGCACTGCGTCCACACTCGACTTCGAGATGTGGGCCGTGCCCAGCAGCGTGTAACGCACGCCGTCGCGTTCGACGATTTCGTGTGGCTGGTCCTGCAACGGGGAAGATACGGACGGAGCGGGCGAATCCTGGGAAGTGTCGGTCATCGTGACAGGGCAGTGGGGGGCGAGCCCGCCGGAGCGGCGCCCGGGCAATCCTGCTGGGCCGAACACGACGGATTGCGCAGGATAGACGCTTCGCTTCGTACTGTCTTGACTCGCCTCAGCTGAACCCGAAGGGCAGGTTCGGTGAGGACACGATCCGCGAGCCCACCGGCTCGCTGCGCAGGAAACGCATGGCGTCCGCAATCACCTGAGGGTGGTCGGCGATCCGGTTGTGACCGAATCCGTGCGTGCTGATCATGCGGGCGCCGTGCCAGAGCCGTGCGTAGCGTTCGCCCTCGGACCACGGTACTTCGCGATCCTCCAGATCATGGACGATCAATGCCGGCCGGCCGATCAGTGGTGCATTGCGATGCGCCTGCAGGTCTTCGATCGGAACATGCGTCTGGCGCTCGAACAACGCCGCCATCCGTCGTCCGTAGTCACCGCCCAACCACACGAAGCGGCTGAAGCGCTCCATCGCTGCGAGCGGGTCGGCAGCGGGTGCGATCAGGATCGCGCGCTTTGCCTCAAGTCCACGCGCGAGCGCCACAGCAGTTGCGGCTCCACCCAGCGAATGACCGATGACTACCGCTGCCGGACCGTAGTGGTGGCCGACTGCAAGCAGGTGGCAGGCGAAGTCGGGCAGGGTGGTCACATCGCCACCACTCTTCCCGTGCCCGGCCTGGTCGAAGGCGACGATCGCATAGCCCGCAGCCCTCAGAGGTTCGATCCACGCCGCGATCCGGGTGCCATGGCTGGACCATCCGTGCGCGAACAGTACAAAAGGTTGCTGCTGCGGATCGCCCCAGATATAGGTGGCGATTTCGATGCCGTCGACCGTAAGTCGCTCTTCCCGCGCCCCCGCTGTGGGTGCGGCGGCGGCACGCAGGCGGCTGGAACGGAATGGAGTACTGAACAGTCTTGCGGCACGTGCGAGGGTGGTTTCCGGCAGCAGCCGGCTGCCGATGAAGAATGCAATGCGGATCGAATAAAGGTTGAAGAGATTACGAACGATCGTGCTAATTTTAATGTAAACGGCACGCATGGCGGACCTCCAAGGGTCGAATCAGTTGTTGTGGGGCAGGTAGCTCTGAAGGAGTCTTTCGAACATCTGGCGGCCACGGGCAGTGGCGGAGTCCAGTTCGGCGATCGCCATGTCGTGCTGCACGGCAAGCGCTATCGCATTGATTTCAAAAGCGAACTGCTCGGCATTGATCTCCGCGCCCAACTCGCCGGACACGATCGCCAGGCCGATGGCGCGGACCAGCTTCCCGCGCCAGCGAAGATGATGGGCGAGTACCCGGTCGCGAAGCGGGCCCGGGCGGTCGTCGTATTCGCTCACGGCCGTGAGAAGCACGCAGCCGCCTCTATCCCGACGTAGCCAGTCGAGCCAATTCGAAAAGATCGCGTGGAGCCGGGGCAGGCCGCGTCCGGCTTTCAGCGCCGGAATCAGTGTGTGTTCGCCGAAACGCAGCGCGGCCATGTCCAGTACCGCCAGTTGCAGATCTTCCCGCGAACCGAAATGGGCGAAGACACCACTCTTCGACATGCCCACGGCATCCGCCAATGGCCCGATCGACAGGCCTTCCAGCCCGGCCGAACTCGCGATCATGTAGGCCCGCTCGACAATCATGTCGCGGGTGGCGGCGCCCTTGCCTGATGGAGAGGCTGGAGTCATGTCGATTTTATAGAACGATCGTTCGTTTTAATGCAAAGGAAAGGCGACGAACGGTCGTTCGATTCAGCGGTTGAAGGCTCCGCCATCGGTGTCACTGGGCGGTTGGCCGGATCCAAAGCCCAGTCTGCGATGCATCTGTACGTTATCGAGCCAGCGCCCCGGCAGATATCCGACCGTCTTGTAGCCGATGCCCGGAAACGTACCGATGTGTTCGAACCCCAAGCCGCGATGCAGCGCGATCGAGCCGGTATTCGAAGCGTCGCCGATCACCGCGATCATCTGCCGGAAGCCCTGTGTGGTGCAGTGCTCGATCAGCGCCAGCATCAGCGCGCGACCGATGCCGCGTCGGTGGTACCGGGGGTCGACGTAGACTGTGTTTTCAACCGTCCAGCGGTAGCCGGCACGGCTGCGGAAACTGCTGGCGTAAGCGTAGCCGGCGAAACCGCCGTCGATTTCCGCGATCAGCCAGGCATATCCGGAGTCCATCACTGCGGCCATCCGCCGCCGCATCTCATCGATATCGGGTGGTTCGTTTTCGTAGCTGGCGAATGCGGTTTCGACCTCGTGCGCATAGATCGCGCGCACGGCGCCGGCATCGTCGAGATTCGCCATGCGTATCGACAGTGCCATCGATCAATCGCGATACCGCTTTAGCAGGTCACCGTAGGCATCGATCCGCCGGTCGCGCAGGAACGGCCAGATCCGGCGAACGTGCTCGCTTCGCGCCATGTCGACTTCGCCCATCAGAATGGTCGGTTCGATACCGGCTTCGGCGAGAAACTCACCCTGCGGGCCGAGGATGTGGCTGTTGCCCCAGAAGTCGATGCCGGCGGCATCCAGCGGGGACTGCTCGTGGCCGACGCGGTTGCAGGACAGCACCGGCAAGCCGTTGGCGACCGCGTGACCGCGATGACTGAGGATCCATGCGTTGCGCTGACGATCCTTTTCGGGCTGTTCGTCGCCTGGGTCCCAGCCGATCGCAGTCGGGTAGAGCAGCAGTTCCGCGCCGGCGAGGGCCATCAGTCGCGCGGCTTCCGGGTACCACTGGTCCCAACACACCAGTACGCCGAGTCGGCCAACCGAAGTGTCGATCGGCGTGAAACCCAGATCGCCCGGAGTGAAGTAGAACTTCTCATGGAAGCCCGGATCATCGGGGATATGCATCTTGCGGTACTTGCCGGCGGTGCTGCCATCGGCGTCGAAGACCACCGCAGTGTTGTGATACAGACCAGCGGCGCGGCGCTCGAACAACGAACTCACCAGCACCACGCCGTGCTGCTTTGCAAGCTTGCCCAGGCGTTCGGTGCTGGGGCCGGGAATCGATTCGGCGAGATCGAATTCGTCCACCGATTCGTGCTGGCAGAAGTAGGTTCCGTTGTGCAGTTCCTGCAGTAATACGAGTTTCGCGCCGCGTTTGGCGGCCTCGCCGACACGGGATTCGATCGCCGACAGATTCGCTTCGGCATTGCCGTCGCCCTGGTCTATGACGGCCTTTTCCTGGATCAGCGCGACCGGCAATGTGCTCCGCTTACTCATGCGATGAGCCCCTCGGGTAGTTGCATGGTGATGCAGTGCAGGCTGCCGTTCTGCCAGATCAGCGGGCGACAGGGTACCGGCACGATGGCCCGGCCCGGAAACGCTTCGGCCATGACTTCCTGCGCACGGGCGTCGGCCACGTCGCCGTAGGTGGGGATCAGTACTGCGCCGTTGATGATCAGGAAGTTGGCGTAGCTTGCGGCCAGTCGACGGCCGTCGTCGAACACGGGTTTGGGCCAGGGAAGTGCGAACAGACGATAGGGCGCGCCGCTGCGGGTGCGAAGCGCGGCCAGCTCTGCGGCCATCGCCTGCAGCTCGGGATAATGCGTGTCGCTGACGTCATCGCAGGCCTGATAGACGATGGCGTCTTCGGCGGCGAAGCGGGCAAGGGTGTCGATATGTGCGTCGGTATCGTCGCCTTCCAGATAACCGTGGTCGAGCCAGAGCACCCGGTCCTGGGCGAGCCAGCTGGACAATTGCGTGGTCAATGCCTCACGCGACGTTTCAGGGTGCCGTTCGTGCAGGCAGCGCCAGGTCGTGAGCAGGGTACCGGCACCATCGGTTTCGATCCCACCGCCTTCCAGCGCGAAATCGATCTCGCGGCGTTTCGAATCCGTGAAGACGTGCTGGGCGGAGAGTGCCTCGATCAGGCGATCATCGCGACTGGCTTCGAACTTGCCGCCCCAGCCGGTGAAGCGGAAATCGAGAAGGCGGAAAGCGGAATCGACAGTGGTCGAACGCAATGTCACCGGCCCCGAATCACGCAGCCACGTGTCGTCGTATTCCACGGTGACGAAGCGCACGCAGTCCATCTCGACCCGCGCCGAGCGCAGCCGTGCTTCGGCGTAGATCTGCAGATCGTCGTCGGCGATGCAGATCACGGCCGTCTCGAACGCGGTGATCGCGGCCACCAGCGCGATGTAGGTTTCCTCGACATCGACCAGACGCAGGGCCCAGTCGGTGTCGGCGTGCGGCCATGCGATCAGTATCGCGGACTGGGGCTCCCATTCCGCGGGAAAACGGTACGTTCCGGTCATCGTCAGCGGATCGGCGGTTTCGGTCCAATTTCGTTGGCGCCGGCGCGGATGG
>JANLSB010000801.1:0-4888 GCA_031362125.1 Lysobacterales bacterium
ACCGTGGTCAAACTCGACCAGGGCGCGTCGGCCAACGAACTGAGTGTGTACAGCTTCGCGGCGACCCATCTGGTCGCGGATATGGTCGGTTACTACATCAATCCCCAGGCGACGCAACTGGATTGCGTCGAAGTCTCGTCCGCTGGCGTCGACATCACCGCCGGCAATTTCGGCACCCAGATCACGACCAACTGCCCGGCTGGTTACGAAATCACCGGCGGCGGGTGCACCTCGTCCACCTTCGACGGCAAGGTCGTCTCCAGTCGCAGCTTCGATTCCAGCCCGACCAACCAGAACCACTTCTGCGCCTTCCGCAACCAGGGTGCTGGTACTGCGAATTTCACCGCCTATGGGCGCTGCTGCAGGACGCCGGGGCGCCCCTGATCTGATGATCTGAACGTCAAAGACATGCAATGCCCAGGAGGGCTCGCGACGCGGGTCTTCCGTTTTTCGAATCGCGCAACTAATGGGGAATCCATGAAGAAGCTCATGCTGATTTACGGCGTGCTCACCGCAGCCCTGTCCTTGCTTGCGGTGTCCGTCGACGCCAACGCCGCCAGCAAGCCCCGCAGTCAACGCGGCGAGCTGGCTCATCGGATCATCATGAAATGGGGCAACCACGTGCAGGAGGCATACCGCGCCGATGTGGGCGAATGGGCATCGGACATGGTGCCGGTGTTCGCGCGCGCTTCGATCGACACGCTCAAGCGCGCCGCGAATGCGCCGAACTTCGAACTGATGAACGATGCATTCCTGGTCGACGATCGCGGCAACACCGTACACACCAACCTGCTGAACGCAGTCAATACTGGCGCCGCCAAAGTGCCGACCAAGCTGCTCGGCGAGGTCAACAACGATCTTGTGTTCGTGCCGATCACCCCTTGCCGCATCATCGACACGCGACTGGCCGGCGGCCAAATCGCCGCCAACACCGTTCGCAGCTTCGATATCACCGCCGTGTCCGATTACGCCTTCCAGGGCGGCGATGCCAGCAATTGCAGCGGTGCCGGTAGTGCCGGTTCGTTCGCGGCGGCGGCGATCAATTTCACCGTGGTGACGCCCGCTGCGGCCGGCTATATCACCGCATTCCCGTTCCTCGGCGCCCAGCCGCTGGCGTCCACGGTCAATTACACGGCCGGCAGCATCGTCGGCAATTACACCGTGGTCAAACTCGACCAGGGCGCGTCTGCCAATGAGTTGAGCGTTTATTCGTTCGCGCCGACCCATCTGGTCGCCGACCTCGTCGGTTATTTCATCAACCCGGTGCTCGGCGATCTGGATTGCCAGGAGACCTTTTCCAGCAACATCACCGTCAATGCCAACTCCACCGGTACCGGCTCGTCGCCGGCCTGCGCAACCGGTTACACCATCGTCAGCGGCGGCTGCACCATGTCGACCTTCGACGGCCGTATCGTCTCCAGCCGCAGCTTCCCGAACAGCAATACCCACTTCTGCGCGTTCCGCAACGAAAACGTAAGTGCGTCGAATATCGGCGTCGTCTATGGACGCTGCTGCAAGCTGCCGAGTGGGCGCGCACCCTAAGCATCTTGCACAATGCGTGACACTAGAAGGCCCGCGAAAGCGGGCCTTCTTTTCGCTGAAAGCCGATCGCACGGATACCTGCCGATGGGCCGGTTCGGAGCGCAGGCGTTTGCGAAAGCCAGCCCCGATGCTCTTCTGCGTACGGCTGCAGCGAGTCTCTGCCGAGGTCAAGGGAGTGAGAGTCATGTCCTGTCCGTTGTGGGGGCAGTCCTGCGTTTGCTCAGTTCAGATATCCTGCGCCGGACGCCGGCCACAACCGATCAACCAGAGGAAAATCCATGAAAACGTCCGTACTGTTCGCAGCCTGCCTCGCCCTCGCGGCTCCCGCTCTCCTGATCGGCATGGATGCCACGGCCGCCGGGTCGAAAGTGCGCACCGAGCGCGGCCGACTCGTCCACGAGATCGTCATGAAGTGGGGCAGCCATGTGCAGGAAACCTACCGCAGCGATGTGCACGCATGGGCGACGTCACTGGTGCCGCTGTTCTCGAAGGCTCCCATCCCATCGCTGGAACGTGCCGCCAGGGCGCCCACTTTCGACCGGATGAACAACGAACTGCTGGTGCCCGCACCGGGCGGCAGCCTTGCAGCGCTGGCGACATCGACCCAGAACGTGCCGGGCAAGACGCTCGGGGACGCCGATCAGGATCTGATCTTTGTTCCAGTCACGCCCTGCCGCATCATCGACACCCGTGTGGCCGGTGGCGCGATCGCGGCCAACACGGCGCGCAATTTCGACATCACCGCGGTCGCGAGCTACAGCTTCCAGGGCGGCGATGCCAGCAATTGCAATGTCGGCGCGGCGGGTTCCTTCGCTGCGGCGGCGATCAACTTCACCGTGGTCACGCCCGGCGCGGCTGGCTACATCACCGCCTTCCCGTTTCTCGGCACCCAGCCGCTGGCGTCGACGGTGAACTACACCGCTGGCGATATCCGCGGCAATTTCGCGATCGTGCGGCTCGATCAGGGCGCGTCCGCGGATGAACTGAGCGTCTATTCCTTCGCCCAGACCCATCTGGTCGCCGACATCGTCGGCTATTACCGCAACCCGGGCGCGCCGACGCTGCAGTGCGTCAATACCGCCAACACCAGCGTTGCGGTCGCCGCCGGGAACACCGAGAACGTCATTGCGCCGGCATGCGCGGGCGGCTATACCCAGACCGCAACCAACTGCGAAGCCTCGACCTGGCAGATGCCTTTCGTCTTCATCAACGCAGGGACCTGCTCGGCGCAGAACAATTCCGCGTCCGGCGCGACCCTCCGCGCCTCGCGGACCTGTTGCCGACCGGTGTTCAACTGATCCGGTCGCCGTTGCCTGTTGCGTCGGCGGGCTGCTCGCTACTCGCTGCCGAGCGAGCGCTGATTTCCTGATCGCATCCGTTCCGCGACACTCGAAGGCCCGCGAAAGCGGGCCTTTTTCTTGCGCTATTCGCGTTGCAGCGATTCGCTGTTGATATCGAAACAGGACTAGTCATTGATGCCGTGCATCGGCCTTGCGCGTGCCCCGGCGGTTCGCGATTGCTCAGCGCATGGACAATGGACTAACCTCGATCCGCGTTCGCGAAACAACGGGGATTCGCTTCGTTTCCGCACGCGCAGCTCAGCACAGGGACGCTGCTGTTGGCCGGTCCGAAGCCAAGACGCTTCACCCGGCTGGCTGCGCCCCCGGGCATCGCCCGGCTGGGCTTCTCAATCATCCGGACAGGAGGTCTCATGAAGCACATCGTTTTGAAGCGCGTCGTCTTGAAGAGCGCATTGATTGCATTCGCGATGGTGGCTGCGGCGACGGCATGGGCGGGCAATTCGACGCCCGACGCTGCACGACAGTCGACGGCAACCGACAGGGCCATGGTCGATCGTTCCGGCAATCCGCGTCCGCTGCGCGCACAGTGGGTGTATCGCATCGTCGCCAAGTGGGGGCCTCACGTCCAGGAAGCCTATCGCACCGACCCGCGCCGATGGGCCGACTCGATGGCGCAGGTGTTCGCGAAAGCGAGCATCGATGCGCTGCAGCGTGCGGCGGAGGCGCGGACGTTTGCGGCAATGAACGATGCTTTGCTCACGCCGTCATCGCCTGCAGGAACGTCTGCGCCACGATCAGCATCAGGCGGCAAGGCGCTCGGGGATCCGGCCCAGGATCTGGTCTATGTGCCGGTCACACCGTGTCGGATTCTGGATACGCGGATCGTGGGTGGGCCGATTCCTGCCAACAGCTTCCGCGATTTCGATCTGACCGATGTGGTCCGCTTCGCACCGCAGGGTGGCGATACGAGCAACTGTAATGTCGGCGACAAGGGTTCGTTTGCGGCGGCGGCGCTGAACATCACCGTGGTCACGCCGAGTACGGCCGGCTACATCACCGCCTTCCCGTACCTCTCTAGCCAGCCGACCGCAGCGACCCTCAACTATGTCGCTGGTGATATTCGCAATGGTCTCGCGATCGTGCGTTTGGATCAGAGTGCCGCGACCAATGAGTTCAGTGTTTACAGCTTTGCGCAGACGCATCTTGTGGCAGATGTGGTGGGGTATTTTCGGGAGCCGGAGGCTACGGCGTTAGAGTGTGTGACGGTTTCGAGTGAACAGATTTCAAGGGCGAATTTCGCAGAAATTGTGAGTCCGGGTTGTCCAACGGGTTATACGATTATCACCGGAGAATGTGATACGGCTAATAGTGCATATCAAATTAACAGTACCAGCAGAAGCACTGGGCACTATTGTTACGTTATAAATGGTGGGACCACGGTGAAATTGACGGCTCGTGCTCGCTGTTGCCGTTTGCCTGGGAGATGATTTTTTTCCGGCCCGTAAGGCGCATGCCTGAAAGCAAGTAGCGAGTAGCGAGTAGCCCGGGTAAGCGAAGCGCACCCGGGGCTTTTGTATGAGCAAATAGCCCGTGTGAGCGCGCCGCGCGTACCCGGGAATACAGCGACGATATGCCATGCGCATTCCCCGATGCAGCCTTCGGCTCCATCCGGGCTACAACTTCACCGCGATTTGAATTGGCGAGGTTTCATTCGTTGATAGTCCCCATAACCTTGCCGAGCCGCGAATCATCCCGTGATCGGAAACCCGGAGGGCGGCGCGCAGGACGCGCGCCGTTTTTCGACGAGGCATGGATGCCTCGTCGAAAAATCCCGGCCACGCTCCAGTTGGCAGATTTGAATTGGACCTGAGTGTTTTCTTTGGTTACTTTCTTTGCGCCAAAGAAAAGTAACCCGCGCTCCAGCGCGGAAAAGATTCAGGGCTTTCCCAACAGCGAGTAGTCCCAGGTAAGCGAAGCGCACCCGGGACTGATGCAAAAGCCCCGGGGGCGCTTCGATTACTAAAGAAGAAGGCGATCGACTACGT
>JANLSB010000601.1:0-2968 GCA_031362125.1 Lysobacterales bacterium
CGCCGGCATCCAGACCCTGGTGGCCGACGGCGCCGGCTGCTGCGGCGCCATCCGCACGCACTTGAACGACGCCGAAGGCGGCCTGGCCGACATGCGCCGCAACATCGACGCCTGGTGGCCGCTGGTGCAGGGCCTGACTTCACAAGGCCGCGTCGAAGCCATTGTCATGAACGCCAGCGGCTGTGGCGTCACCGTCAAAGACTACGGCCACGCGCTGGCGCATGACCCGGCTTATGCCGACAAGGCCAAGCGCGTCAGCGAGCTAACCCGCGATTTGAGCGAAATGCTGCCCGACTTGGTGAGCGCTTTGCAAGGCAAGCTGCGTGACCCCACCACCAAGCGCCTGGCCTTCCATCCGCCTTGCACCTTGCAGCATGGCCAGCAATTGCGCGGCGGTGTTGAAACCCACCTGACCGCGCTGGGTTTTGAGGTCAGCCTGGCGCCCAGCGACAGCCATTTGTGCTGCGGCTCGGCCGGCACCTACAGCGTGCTGCAACCCGAACTGGCCTATCAGCTGCGCGACCGCAAGCTGGCGGCGCTGAAACCGCTGCAGGCGCAGACCATCATCAGCGCCAACATTGGCTGCATTCAGCATTTGCAGACCGGCACCACCACGCCAGTGCGGCATTGGGTCGAGGTGTTGGACGAGGCTTTGACCGGGTAGCGGGCGGCTCAATGCGGCATGGGCTGCGGCTTTTGGCGCAGCGCCCGCACGGCTGACGACCAGGTGCTGGCTGCAGCTCTGGCGGCGCAGACTAATCTCATCCTCTCGGGTGATGCGTATCTGCTCCACTTGAAGAGCTTCCAGGGCATCGAGATCATCACCGCGTTGCAGGCCGCCACGTGACCTCGTGGCCCACCTGTTCCGAGGCCCGCAGCAGCATCAGAGGTTGATCAAATCCGTGTCTATGACCAACGTAGCATCGTTGTTCTCGACCCAGGTCCGATTTCTTTCAATGAGTTCGCGTGCCTTCGGATGAGAATCGGGATGCATCTTCACCACGATCCGCGTGTTGTCCACGGTTGGGATACCGCTCTCGGACCTGAACTGATCAGAATGCATGAAGGCTAAGTAAGTCTCTAGCTTTCTTAGCAGTCGCTCCAAGGCCTGCCTTTCTCCAGAAATAGGAGTGGCTATCACCATGTACAGGTCGGAGCCGCCGCCATGCTTCACCTTGTTGATGTCAATCAAATCGACGTTGGGGATCGGATCGTTCTCGTCTATCTCGAACACGGCAGGCTCCATGAGGCGATGAAAGTGGACAGCGCTTCTGGCGGCGCCTACCTTGGCTTTGGGTCTGGCAGCACGGTTTTGATGTCGCCGGCGAGACTTCCAAGCGCGTTCTGATTTTTCTGAATTGCCGCCACCGGGCTTTGCCCTGGCGACAGCACTTCGGTCACGTTGACCTTTCCGTCTTGTCGCATGGTCGCGACATCCGGACGAACTGCCGACGTTGATTGACCGCCAGTAATTGTCTTGACCGTTTGATTGAGATGGACTAATTTTGCGTCTGGCGCCTTGGCAGCTTCATTTGCCAAGCGAGTGCTAGTTGATGGGTGAGTAGTCTCCTGGCCACCCGCCTTGGTGACCTGGGCATTGCCGGAGATAGCAACTCTATCCGCCTGAAGATTGGCACGCGACTCGGTGACCGAATGACGAACTGGTGTCCCATCAAGATTGCGAGCACCCAGACCACCGGCCCTACCGCTACCGGCGCCCATGTCTTCACGTACGGGGGCGCGCCGCCTACTGAATCAGCAGACAAGCCGCCCTGCCACCACAAGCTCGTTCATGTGGGTATCGAAGACTACCCAACTGCCGTCCTGGGCAGCGAGGATGTACTCGAAAAACCTGCAGTCTCGAAGGACTGCGAGGATGTGACTCGTGTTGCCGAAGTAGACCGGCCAGGGTGGTTCAGCGTCATCGGTCACCACCAACATGGCACAGCTTTCAGACTTGACCAAATCAGCCAGCGCGGATAGCCCGTTTGCAGTCCCGTAGCGAATGCGATTGCTGGGCACACCTAGCGCCTCCCACCACCAGCGACAAGAACTGTCAATCACAAACGAACTTGCAATTGCCTGAACGTGATCGCGCGCCTCCTGTGCAGGCAGTAGCGCAAGCCCCCCTGCTCTTGCAGCGGCTGTGTCCAGTTCCTCAAGCAGATCACTGTCGACCACGGCTACCCCACTTCATTGATCTTTTCGGTCCAGCCTTGAAGGATGTTGAGGACCCGAGTACGGTTCATTGCCTCGCTGAGTACCACCGCTGTCGCGCTTGCCCTCGCTTTGCCAGGAAATGTGTTGACTATCGTGATGCGGACCGGGCGACTTGTGTGGACCGTCATAACCAACTTTGGCGCCGCCCTCGGCTTTGAACTCAACAACTGTGCCCGTCTTTGGATCCATCTTCGAGAATTGCACTTTGCTTGGATCAGTCATTCCTGCTTTCTCGAACGCAGCTCGTCGCGCCGTATCAAAGTGCGGTGCAGCCTTTGTGGCCGCAGTTCCCGCCGCTTTCACTGCCCCCGAACCGCGTGCGAACAGACCCGCTGCCGCTGCGGCAAGCCCGGTCGCTGCCGCTGGACTCGCTCCATTCTGAATCGCAAGAATCTGTAGGGTAACGATTGGCGATACAGGAAGGCCTGAACTGCCATCGGTCGGGATTAGGTCTGGCGCCCGCCCATCTGAATCCTTAAAGCGATACGGGTTATTGTTGGCGTAGTGATATCGCCCGAAGAAGTCCCCCGTCTTCGCGTTCGTCGTGACCGGATCAACCGAGAGGAACCTCCCCGCGATCGGATCGTAATAGCGCTGCTGCATGTAAACCAGCCCGGTATCGGGATCATTCACATGCCCCGTGAACCCGATCCCCCTGGGGTTGTCGCTGCCCGCCACCGTCGCCCCATACGGCTCATAGCGCGTCCTGCTGGTCACGGCCCCGGCGCTGTCGCTCCTGGCCACGGGG
>JANLSB010000860.1:0-3953 GCA_031362125.1 Lysobacterales bacterium
TGCACCGGCGTGTCGCGGCGTGCGTATACGGTGCTGCCGATCAGCCCGGCTTCGAGTTCGCCCCAGAAGCTGCAGGGGATGGGGGCGCCGCCATCGATCAATTCGAAATGCAGGCCGTAGCGCGCGAGCAGGGCGATCGTCTCGGCGATGTCGATCTCGCCGAGGGTGAGGACATCGGGTTCTGTGGGAGCGGCGGGAGCCGCGATCGGTATATCGGGCATTGTTCATCGCGGCTTCCGCCGCTCCCACAAAAAAGCTCAGGTCGGCGACGGGCGGCCGTCGGGCAGCGCGACGGAAATGTCGAGCACGTCGTGGTCGCCGTCCTTCGCCATTTCGACTCTGACCGCGTCGACATCGACGCTGACGTATTTGCGGATCACTTCCAGCAGCTCGCGCTGCAGCAGCGGCAGATAATCGGGTGCGCCGCGGTAGCTGCGCTCCTGGGCGACGATGATCCGCAGGCGCTCCTTGGCGACCGAGGCGGTGTTCTTCTTGGGCTTCAGGAAGTCGAAGAGGGACATGGGCTCAGCCTCCGAACAGCTTGCTGAAGAAACCCTTTTTCTCGAACTGGGTGAAGCGCATCGGGCGATCCTCGCCGAGCAGCCGGGCGACGGCGTCGTCGTAGGCCTGGCCCGCGTTCGATTCCATGTCGAGAATGACCGGTTCGCCCTTGTTGGAGGCGTTGAGCACGTCCGGGGATTCGGGGATCACGCCGACCGTCTTCAGGCCGAGCACGTCCTCGACGTCCTTGATGCTGAGCATCTCCCCGGTCTCGACCCGCCCCGGGCTGTAGCGGGTGAGCAGCAGATGTTCCTTGACCCGCTCGCCGTTCTCGGCGCGCTTGGTTTTCGAGGCAAGCAGGCCGAGAATCCGGTCGGAGTCGCGGACGCTTGAGACTTCCGGGTTCACCACCACCACCGCCTGGTCGGCGAAATACATCGCCAAGAACGCGCCCTTCTCGATGCCGGCCGGCGAGTCGCACAGAATGATGTCGAAGCCGTCGTCGGACAGATCCTTCAGCACCTTCTCCACGCCTTCCTTGGTCAGCGCGTCCTTGTCTCGGGTCTGCGATGCGGCAAGCAGAAAAAGCGTCTCGAATCTTTTGTCCTTGATCAGCGCCTGCCTCAGCGATGCTTCGCCGTGGATGACGTTGACGAAGTCGTACACCACGCGGCGTTCGCAGCCCATGATCAGGTCGAGGTTGCGCAGGCCGACGTCGAAGTCGATGACCGCGACTTTCTTGCCACGCCGTGCGAAGCCGCAGGCGAGGCTGGCGCTGGAGGTGGTCTTGCCGACGCCGCCCTTGCCTGATGTGACTACGATGATTTCAGCCAAAACATGTCTCCCGATGGTGTCGTGCCGATGAAGGCGGGCCTGCTCATGCGAGCGCGGCGATGTGGATTTGTTCGTTGTCCAGCCACACTTGCACGGCCTTGCCGCGCAGTTCGGCTGGAAGATCCTCCATGACCTTGTAATGTCCCGCGATCGCGACGAGTTCGGCGTGGAACTCGCGGCAGAAAATGCGGGCCTTGTCGTTGTCGCGTGCGCCGGCGAGCGCCCGCCCGCGCAGCGCGCCGTAAATGTGGATCGAACCGTCGGCGATCACCTCGGCGCCAGCGCCGACGGTGCCGAGCACGGTGAGATCGCGCTGTTCTGCGTAGATCTGCTGGCCGGAACGGATCGGCGCAGCGTGCACCATACCGATGTCGCCGGCGGGTGTGGGGATGCTTTTCGTAGGAGCGGCGGAAGCCGCGACAGGAGCATCCTGGCGCGTGGTCGCGACTTCCGTCGCTCTTACAGAATCTTTCGCTGGCTCGTATTGCGCACGGAACTTGGCGAGCAGCGGCAGGCCAAGCTCCACCGCCAGCCGCTCGTTGTCGCCGCTGCCCCAGGCCAAGGCGACCGGAATCACGCCGGCATCGCGCAGCGCGACCAGCAATGCGCGTGCGGTCGCCACGTCGGGTGTGCCCGGCAATGCGCCGAAATCGACGATCACCGCCGCGCGCTCGAACAGTTTCGGTGCGCGTGCGACCCGGTCGCGCATTTCCGTGCCGAGGCGTTCGACATCGAGCGTGCGCACGCGCAGGTTGGCGATGCCGACCTGGCCGATCTTCAGATCGCCGGCCAATTCGTAGTTCGCGGTCGGCGCCGCGCTCATGCGCCGGTTCCGGTCGCGAGCGGCGGTTGCGGTTTGATCCGCGGCGTGGCCAGCCAAGACACGTTCGGCAGATCCGCACCGTAGGTATCACGCACCCAGGGATAACTGCAGAGATCCTTCATCAGCATCGATGCGCGCAGGCCGGTCTCGGTCATCCGTTGCTGGCCGACTTCGCGGAAGCCGAAGCTGCCGTGGAACAGCAGTGCCGGGTCGGGGCGCGACGGATCGCTGCCGGCGTCGAGGAACACTTCGCAGGCCAATTGCGGGTACCGCAGCTCGGCGTAACTCTGGGCATCGGCGTAGAACGCGCGGCCCACGCCACCGCCGCGGCGGCGGCTGGCCACCACGATGCGGTCGATGTAGAAGAAATTCGGGTAGCGCTCGCGGAACCAGCGGAAGTTGCTGCTGTCATGGTCGGCATGGTGACCCATCCCGATCATGAAGCCTGCGAGCGTGCCGTCGCGTTCCGCGACCCGGAAGTATTCGGCGGAGTCGAAGAAATGACGCAGACGTGGCTGATCGAAAGGCAGAATCGTGGGGCCGGCGGCATTGTTCAGGGCAAGAACGGAATCCAGCTCGTGCTCCCGCACGTCGCGGATGGCAATCGACATTCCTAATGACTCCGGCAGTGGCGTGCTGGGCGGGGGCCGGCACGGTAAAGGCGCGAAATTATCGCACGTGCGCCTGAACGCGGCGAGATCGGTGGATTCTGGCCAAATGCGCGAAGGCCACGCCGGCAACTGTGGAGTTGCTGCGGTGCGGGAGGGTGACGCTCGCAAAACAAGGCATGCAAGTGCTTGATCTGCGTCAACAAGTCCGGATGCGTGCGGGCTTTGCGAGGACCGGGCCGTTTTGGAAGACAGATGGTCCGGAATTGTCCGAAGTGATGCCATGCATGACTTCCGGTGGGGTGCAGGGGGCGGTTGCTGGCCTACACTGCAGACATGATCGCGCGTTTGGACCACAGCCGGCTGTTGCGCTACTCGGGGCTCTTCACCTGGGCGGTGGTCGGCGTGCCGCTGCTGTATTCATGGATGCAGCCCTGGCAGGGATGGCTGGCCTATGTCTCGTTCGGTGCGGCCTATGCCTGGCTTACCCGTGAGTTGGGTACACGCCGCCGCCCGGCCGATTTCGTGCTGCTGACGATCATGACCATCGCAGCGATCGGTGTCTGCTACTACAGCGAGAGTGGTCTGGGCAGCGTTCTGCTGATGGTGTCGGCATGTGTCCTGCCTTGGATGCTGTCGCTGCCGATGGGCGTGGCCTGGCTGGTCGTGAGCCAACTGGTGATGGTGCCGGTGTTCGTCCGGTTGCTCGACTTCCCTCTTTTCGAGGGGGTGATGCAATCACTGCTGTATGCCGGCTTTGCCGGCTTCGTCTACGTCACCAGTCTTGTCGCCCGGCAGCAGGCCCAGGCCCGGGAGGAGCAGCGCCGGCTGAATTCAGAACTGCGGGCGACCAGGGCGCTGCTCGCCGAAAGCGTACGCGTCAACGAGCGCACCCGGATATCGCGCGAACTGCACGATCTGCTGGGGCACCACCTGACCGCCCTGAGTCTGAACCTGGAGGTCGCCAATCATCTGGTCGAGGGCAAGGCCCAGGAGCACGTGTCGCAGGCCCATACACTGGCCAAACTGCTGCTCAGCGACGTCCGCGAAGCGGTGAGTCAGATCCGCGACAGTGATGCCATCGATATGGCCGCGACCCTGTTGCCGCTGGCCGACAACGTCCCCGGCCTGCAAATCGAGATGCGGTTGCCGGCGCCATTTCTGATCGACGATCCCGAGCGCGCCCA
>JANLSB010000873.1:0-2435 GCA_031362125.1 Lysobacterales bacterium
CCCGGGCGGCTTGGGCCTGGGCTTTGGCTTCGGTCTTGGCTTCGGTTTTGGCTGGGATTCCGGTTTTGGCCTGGCGACCGGCTCGACGGGTCCGCCGGCGGTCAATTCAGCCTCGCGGCGGGCCAGTTCGGCTTCCCGTTCGCGCGCCAGGCGCAGTTTTTCCGCCTCGCTGCCGGCAACCGTGTCGAGCAGGCCTTCTGCCTCCTGGCGGCTGCGCGCCTCGGCCTCGACCGCCTCACGCAATCTGCTGGTTTCCTCGGCCCTGATCTGGGCTTCCACCCGCAAACGCTCGGATTCGGCGCGGGCGCGCTCGGCGTCACGACGGCTGGCTTCGACCAGCAATTCGCTGCGCTCGATCTCCAGCCGTTGCAGTTCGGTTCGATTGGCCTCGGTGCGGGACGCGATTTCGGCGGTCTCGATCCGGATCTTGGCGATCTGCAGCGCCTGCGGCCGCTGCTTGCGTTTGGCCGCTTCCAACGCCTGCAGCGCCTGTCGCGCCTGCAGCCGTTCGTAGGCGGCGAAGGCGTTGCGCTGTGCGTCGGTCTCGATGGCCTGTAGTCGCTGGCCGAGCCGGACGGCGTCGGGATCAGGCTCGGCAGCGGTTGCCGCGGCAATCGGCAGCATCAACATCACTGCGAGCACGGCACCAAACGGATAGCGACGGGCGATCACGGCGTCGACTCGATGCCAAGCCGCTGGCGCAATTCGACGATTTCGGCACGACGACGGGTCAGCTCGGTCTGCAGCGACGTCTCGCGGCTGCGGGCCTGGGCGTAATCGGCTTCGGCGGCAGCCAGCTGCGCCAGGCCGATGGCATCGGCAGGTTTGCGTGCGGTCGCCGCTGCCTGCGCCTGGCTCAGGGCGTTCTTGGCGCGCAGCAAGGCCTCGGCGGCGTACTGGTCGGCGTCCGCCGCCTCGGCACGCAATATCGCGGCTTGGGCGGTGCCCAGATCCTGGGTTGGAGAGGGTGTTCGCGCTGCTGCGAAATGCGGAACCGTGAGCACGATCACAAGCGCGACCGCCGCCAAGCCGAAGCATGTCCGGCGCGGGTGCTGTGGGACGCGCGGCATTTGTGCGAAGCTTGGAGTCATGGGGAGCGTGCCGGTGATGGAATCGACAGCGGGTGAATCGATCGATCCGTGCGCGCCATTGTCATCAGCATTCGCGGCGGTTGCAACGCCACAGTCAAAGCGCAGCCACCGGCTGTACGGGGAGGTTCAACAATGGATATCGGCTATTTCCTGAAGCTGATGACGGACAAACACGCCTCCGATATGTTCCTGACCACCGGTGCGCCGGTGCATATCAAGGTCGAAGGCAAGCTGTATCCGCTCGGCAATACCGGCCTGCCGCCGGGCATGGTCAAGAAAATCGCCTATTCGCTGATGGACGAAGGCCAGGTCCCGGACTTCGAACGGGATCTGGAATTGAACATGGCACTGTCGCTGGCCGACGCTGGCCGTTTCCGCGTCAACGTGTTCAAGCAGCGCGGCGAAGTGGGGATGGTCATCCGCGCGATCCGCAGCGTGATCCCCAGCATCGAAGAGCTGCAATTGCCGCAGGCGTTGAAGCACATCATCATGGCGCCGCGCGGTCTGGTGTTGATCGTCGGCTCCACCGGCTCGGGCAAGTCGACCACGCTTGCATCGATGATCGACTATCGCAACAGTACCTCGGCCGGCCACATCCTCACCATCGAGGACCCGATCGAATACCTGCACAAGCACAAGAAGTCAATCGTCAACCAGCGCGAAGTCGGCCTGGACACCCATGCCTTTCACAACGCGCTGAAGAACGCCATGCGCGAAGCGCCGGACGTGATCCTGATCGGCGAAATCCTCGATGCAACCACGATGGAAGCGGCGATCGCCTTTGCCGAAACCGGCCACCTGTGTCTGGCGACGCTGCACTCCAACAACGCCGACCAGACGATCGAACGCATCCTCAACTTCTTCCCGGAAACCGCGCACAAGAACGTGCTGATGAATCTGGCGCTCAACCTCAAGGCGGTGGTCAGCCAGCGCCTGGTCGTAGGCACAGACGGCCGCCGCCTGCCGGCCGCCGAAGTGCTGATCAACACGCCGATGATCCGCGACCTCCTGCGCCGCGGTCAGGTGCACGAGATCAAAGCCGCGATGGAGGAAACGCTGGAAGAAGGCATGGAATCGTTCGACCAGTGCCTGTTCCGGCTGTGCAGGGAAGGCAAGATCGGGATGGAGGAAGCGCTGCGCGCGGCCGATTCCCGCGACGGTCTGGCGCTGAAGTTCCGGCTGTCCGAAGGCGGCGGCAACGAGCACGACCCTTACGCGGTTGCGTTCGACGGCGAGACCAGTACCTCCTTCTCACACTGAGTGCGCATCTGCGGTAAACACAACGCCCCAGGCATCGCGCCGGGGCGTTTTTTTGTTGACGGCGCGAAGCGGGACTGACGTTCA
>JANLSB010000021.1:0-9537 GCA_031362125.1 Lysobacterales bacterium
GAGTACGACGCGAACACCCGCGAATTGCTCAAGACCGTGCAGCGCGCCGATGCACTGTCGGGCTCGCGCGGCAATTCCAACCTGCAGGCCAGCGTGGCGCAGGGCATCCAGTCGGCGGGTGAGACCGGTGGCGCCGCGGGCCTAGTGGGCGTAGGCATGGCCTCGGGCATGCTCGGCGTCGGCAATATGCAGCAGCCGGTGGCGCCTCCCGCGCCCGCCGCTGACGACCCGGTCGCCAAGCTGAAGAAGGCCAAGGAGATGCTCGACCTCGGCCTGATCACCCAGGACGACTACGACGCGCTCAAGGCCAAGGCGCTGGGCCTGTAAGCCGCAGGCGCGCAGCGACCATGTCCGACACCAGAATCCCACCGCCGTTGCCTTCGCAGCCCCTCACGGGCCCGGGTTCGCCGCAGGACGTGCCGCCGTTGCCCGGCAGCCTGCCGATCGACACGGCCACCCTGCCCGACGCGATCCGCGACGAACTGGAGGCGCCCGATCCGGTCGCCATCGACACCGCCGCAGCCGAGCTCAGCGACGGCCTCAACCGCTGCCCGAAATGCGGCTCGACCGACATCCGCCACAAGCCCGGCACCGATCTGCTGGTCTGCCTGTACTGCCGCACCGAATGGGACGGCGCGCGGGTCGAGGAGCTGTTCGGATTCGGCGAAGGCATCGACCAGCTCAAGGGCACGGTCATGGCGTCGGGTGCGCGCGACATCGCCGCCGACGCCGCCGTGCTGATGACCTTCAAATGCACCGGCTGCGGCGCCGAGGTCATGGTCAATACCGAAAGCGCGATGACCGCGCGCTGCCACTGGTGCCGCCATGTCTTCGGCGTCAACGAGCAGGTGGCCAACGGCGCGGTGCCCGACGCGGTGCTGCCCTTCCGCATCAAGAAAGACGACGCGGTCGCGCGCATCCGCCAGTTCGTGGACAAGCGGCGGCTGTTCGCACTCAAGGAATTCAAGGAGCAGTTCACGCCCGAGAACGTCGTCGGCGTCTACCTGCCGTACATGATCGTCGACGGCAACGCGAGCGCCTATGTCGCGGGCAAGGGCGAGATCAAGACGCGCGAATACACGCGCGGCACCGACAACAATAAAAAAAACTACTACGACGCCGATATCTATCGGGTGGAACGGCTCGTGGATTTCACCGTTGACGACCTGCCGCTGGAATCGTCCACCGATCGGGGCAATCTGGACGTACGCGTCAACACCAACAACATCATCAACACCATTCTGCCGTTCGACACCAAGAACGCGGTGAAGTGGAACGCGTCGTATCTGTCGGGCTTCACATTGGAAAAGCGCAACAGCAATGTCGAGCACCTGCAGCCGCGCCTGGAAGACCAGTTGCTGTCGATCGCCCGCGCCCGGGTCGAAGCCTCGGTGCGCCGCTACGACCGCGGCGTGCGCTGGGAACAGGAAAAGCTCGATGTCCACGGCACGCGCTGGGTCTCCATGTACCTGCCGGTCTGGCTGTACTCGTACCACCAGCCCGGCGCAGGCGCTGGCGGACGCGGTGGCGGCATGCTGCACTACATCGCAGTGAACGGCCGCACCGGCGAGACCATGGGCAGCGTCCCGGTGCAGCAGTGGAAACTGCTGCTGGCCGCGCTCACCGTCGGCACAGTCATCGAAAGCATCGTCATCGCGATCCTGGCAGGTTCCTCATGAGCGACGACGGCGGACTCTGGCTATTGGCAGCCGGCCCGGCCGGCGCCACCGCGCTTTACTGGGCGCTGTACCGGTACTACCGCAACACCGACAAATCGCACGGCTTCGAGCGCGAGACGAAGGTCGAGGCGAAACCGGTGACGGGGTCGGAGTCGGACACCAAGGTCGACGAGATCGAGGGCACGCAGCGGACACGCATCGAAGGCGACAACGTGGGTGCGTATCGGGCGCGCGTCCAGCGGATCAGGGACGAGTGAATCAACCCCATTCCGTGCGTAGGGTGGGCCCCTGGCCCACCATTGCGCCCCCTTTCGACGCCGTCCAATGCATCAAGCGTAATCACGAGGCGATCCATCGAACACGGCTCGGATCATTCAGTGGTGGGCCAGGGGCCCACCCGACTTGCATACGTGCTCATCTCCGGAGCAGCAACGCCGGCACCACCACCAGCGCCAGTGCGAAGAGGATGCCCAGCACCGCCAACAGAACGCGCACCGGCTCATCGCGCAACACCGTCCAGAACGTGCCAGCGGTGCCGTCACGGCGGGCCGCCTCGTGCTCCGCCCGAACGCGCGCACCGCGCTGCGCCTGATACTCGGCCATCAGGCGCTTGGCCTCCGCGAAGGCCGCATTCTCGCGGACCCATATTCCGCCCATCGAGATATTCCAAAACCCGGGCGATGTCTCGTAGTACGCGATATCGTGGTCGTCGAGCAACGCACGCACGTCGTCCGCCTCGTCGTCGGGAACATTGCGCAGATTGAGCAAGAGCTTGGCCATGGGCCGATGATAGCAACAGTCGCGCATCGGGCCGCTTTCATACCCTCCCGACGCGTTTCACGCGACAATGACCGTTCGGCACGACCGGTGCCGCGCCGGATCATGCAACGGACACCACACACATGCGGACATTCGTACTCAGAGCACGCGCGGCACCGACCGACAGCCAGGCGCTTTGGGCTTCAGTGGGAAAGGATGCGCACACCGAGATCCTCGCGCATACGCTGATGAACGCGATCTTCGTCGCCCAGTCGCACCGCCCGGATGTCGTCGTCTATCTGGTCCTGGAAAGCACCCGGGATTTTTCCCGCGCGATCCGCTTCGACATCAATGCCATGCACGAGATCGGCGGCTTCGATGAGCGTTCCCTGCTGGCCAAGGTGGCCAAGGCGCTCGACGCATCGCGTGGCATGGCCAAGGAAGAGACCCGCCCGGTGGAATCTGGCGTCAGCGTGCAGACGCTGAGCTTCGAAAAGCTGGTGCAGACGCTGGCCGAAGACCACCAGCTGTTTCTGATGGACCGCAAAGGCACGCCGATCGGCGAACAGGCCTTCGCTGACAAACCCTGCTTCCTGCTCACCGACCATATCCCGATGCCGAAGAAAGTCATCCCCGGCCTCGAACGCATGGGCGCGAAGAAGATCTCGCTCGGGCCGACCATGCTGTTCGCATCGCAATGCGTGGTGCTGATCCACCACGCACTGGACCAGGGACCGCGCCAGCCGATGGTCGAGCGCTGAACGGTATCGGAGCTTCGGCGGGCCCAGGGCCCGCCTTACGGGCTACGAATTACAGCGTTTACACCTTACGGCCTTACACTGGACCGCTACCACGCACCCCAAGGACACCGCGATGCCCCCCTCATTCGGACGGACTCGTTTGCTCAGGCATGAGATCGGTTTTGCGGCGCTGATCGCGGGCGGTTTGGCGGCCTGCGTGCCGTATGGCGATGCCGCGAATTCGCGACCCCCGCCGCCGGGCACTGCACAGCCTGACGTGGCGGCCGCATCGACGCCCGCGCCGTCGCCGGCATCGCCACAGCGCGATGCTGAACTATCCCCTTTGTTGCCCGCCGGTGTCGTGCTTGATCTCGCTGCGCGCGGCGATCTGGACGCGGATGGCGACGACGATGCGCTGCTGGTCTACGCGCCCGCGTCAGCGAACGATGATGCGTCAAGAACGCTGCAAGTATTGCTGCGAGGTGCCGATGGCCGCCTGCGGGTATCCGCCACCGGCCCCAAGGCAATCCTATGCCGTCGCTGTGGCGGGATGATGGGCGATCCGCTGCAGGCGATCCGCATCGGTCGAGGCGAATTCACGCTGCGCTTCGAGGGCGGTTCGCGTGAGCTGTGGTCGAGCGAGTTCCGATTCGAGGCCGCGCGCGCTTCAGGCGGCTGGCGCTTGGCCGGCATCGCGTTTGGCGGCTTCGACCGCACCGATGGCAAAAGTGCGGAACAGCGACAGGGGCCTGCCGATTTCGGCGATGTGCCGCTGGAGACATTCGATCCTCAAGACTTCCCTGCGGATGTGCTGCCGTAGCGCAACGCGAACTCTTCACCTCCAATCAGGATATCGGACCATGCCGACCGAGAACGAAATCGAAATGTTGCGCGCTGCACGCGCCGCCGGGATCACTTCGCGTGAAGAAATGGCGAATTTCATGGGCCAAATGGGCCATGAATCCGGTGGATTCAACCGTTTGGAAGAGGGCTTTCGCTATACCCGGGGCATCGAGCAGATTCCAGTCGACTCCGCGAGACGCGAAGGCAACGAAGCATTGGAGGCTGCGCGGCTGGCGGCGCTCGACGGGCGTCCGCAGGAACTGGGGCGTTTGATGTACGGCAATCGCCTGGGCAACGACGATGCCGGCGATGGTTATCTCTATCGCGGCCGTGGTTACACCCAATTGACGGGCGAGGCGAACTATCGGGATGCCGGCACGGCGCTGAATCTGGACTTGGTGAACAACCCCGACCTTGCCGCAAATCGCGACAACGCCCAGCGCATCGCGCTCTGGTACTGGCAGGAACGCGTGCCGCAGGCGGACCGCGACGACGTGACACGCGCGACGCTCGGGATCAACGGCGGGACGAATGGCTTGCCCGATCGCCTGAACCGTTACGACGCATGGCACGCGGTGCTCACCCCGGAATTCGTTGCCGATCTCGATGCGGGGCGAGTGCGCGCAGGCGCTGGCGTTGGGCCTGCTGTTGGCCGTCCTGCAATGGAGGATGGCGCTTTGCGTCGTCTCGAAACCGGCGATGAAGTGCGTCAACTCAACGACAACCTGCGCACATTGAACATCCGCGCTGATCGCGACCGCGAGGTGCCGGCAGGCCAATCCTTTACCCCCCAAACCGAACAGGCCGTGCGGCGTTTTCAGGAACAACAACAATTGCCTGTGACTGGACGCGCGGACCCCGACACGCTGCAAGCGGTGAATCGCGCGATCGAGCAACAGCGCCAGCGCGAACAGCCGCAACAAAACGCGCCGCCGCCTGGCGAACAAGCGCCCCCGCATCAGCCGGGTCGCCGCGCCGAGCTCGAGGCGACGGAGACTCGCGCGCCTCGCGAGCTTGCGCTTGAGCGTATGCCGCCACGCGAACGTGAGGATTATGAGAAAGGGTTCTCGCTGGCGCAGAGGCTGGGGCTGCCGCCGGACCAGGCGCAGAATTTCGGCGCCGCGATGGCGGCGGATATCAAGGAAAACGGGCAGATGCTGCGCACCGATAGAGTGATCGCCGTGCAAGGGCGCGGCGAAGACGGCGGCGATCGTGTCCACGCCTCGTACCATCCGCACGGCGACAAAGAGCCGATCTTCAATACCAGTCTCGACGTGAATCGCGCCGCCAATGTGCCGATGGAAGACAGCGTACAGCGCATCCAGAAAACGCAGCAACAGCAGCTCGCGCTCCAGCCGAATCAAAATATCGACGATCCCGGACGCGGACCGAAAATCACTTGATATGCGAAGGCCGTAAGGCGCGATCGTCGAGCAACGCATGCACATCGCCCGTCTCGTCGTCGGGCACATTGCGTAAATCGAGCAAGCGCTTGGCCATGCATTGACGAGAGCAACCGCAGCGTTTCGGGGCGGGCACAATGCCCGGTGATTTCAAACACTCCTGCGATCCGTAGGGCGGGTCTTGCACCCGCCGATCGGTGAACAACGACTTCCTTCATCGGGAATGCCGCAAACATCGGGCACGGGGCTGATGCGAAGCCGTTGTTTCATTCGATAGGCGGGTGCAAGACCCGCCTTACAGGTTGACGCCTATCGTCGCCTGTTCGCCAGCATGGACACACAACATCGATGCGTTGCGCCTGTATACGCAGCAGCAGAAGCCTTGGGGCAACGAGCGGTTCCGCCGGAAAAATCGAAGCGCTCGCTCAACGCTCCGTGGAACTCAGACCACGCAGCCGGCCCAGATCGAATGTGGGGGAATGAACCTGACCCTGAGGTTTCCTTTTCACCCAAGTCAGCGCTTGTCCGGCCGCCATCGACCCGGTAGGGTGTCTAAAAAGCGGCGTTTGAACCTCCGATATGCTGACTTGGTGCGTGGCCATCCCAAGCGTTTCGAGTTGCGCGAACAGGCGGGAACCGGTGGTGAAGGAAAATCTCTGCAAGCGCGCGCGATCGCGCAATAACCCTATCCACATGACGCCTGAGGCCCTGGCGCATAAGGAGGCATCGTAATGCGCTTCAAGATCCCTTTGGTTTCGTTTTTCTCTGGTGCCGCACTCGGCGTTGCAGGCTCACTTCTCTACGTGAGTGTGTTTTCCCAAGCCGCCGAGCCACGCGCCGCATCAGTGGCGGCGCCCTCGCGCTTCGAGACTTTCGGCGTGGCGCTGCCCACGCTGGGCGCTGAGCGCACGGTGCGGGTGTATCTACCGCGTGACTACACCCGTTGCGAGGGCTGTCGCTATCCGGTTGTGTACTTCATGGATGGACAGAACGTGTTCGATGCCGCCACCAGCTACGCGGGCGAATGGGGCGCTGACGAAGTGTTGGACGATCTACTGAAGAAGCACGACTTGGCCGTGATTGCGGTGGGCATTGATCACGGCGGTGAAGCGCGCATGCAGGAACTGAGCGTGTGGAAAAACCCCGAATTCGCGCCGGCCAAAGGCGAGGCTTATCTTTCGGATGTGATCGGCACGGTCAAGCCCGCCATCGACGCGCGTTACCGCACCCGGCCCGAGGCAGACTCAACGACGATCGTGGGCAGTTCGATGGGTGGCTTGATGGCGCATGCGGCAGTGATGCGTCACCCCGAGGTGTTCAGCCGTGCCTTGGTGTTTTCGCCGAGCTATTGGTTCTCGCCCGCCATTGCCGAAGAAACCACGCGCTCGCCGCTCAAGGCCGGCCAGCGTGTGTACATCTACGTGGGCGCTGCCGAAGGCGACAACATGATGTCCGACGCGCAAGCCATGAGCGATCGCTGGAAAGCGACGCTGCCCGAGGGCGCAGATGTCCAGTTCGTTGCGGCCGAAAACGCCGAGCACAACGAGGATGCCTGGCGCGCAGCCCTGCCCGCCGCGCTGTGCTGGAGTTTTGCACCCATCTGCCAGCCTCGATAAAGCGTAGGCTGCCCCCCCTTACGGATTGTCTCGCAACTCGACCTTGGTATTTGGGGCCGGTCGCGCCTCGCATATCAATCACTTGGCGCAATGTAAGCGCCATTCGAATGTCGGCCTCCGCACACCCATGAATGGCGTCAGGTTCCGCCCAGGTTTTCGTAACTCGTAGGGTGGGCTTTATGCCCACCATCGCGTCATATCCGTCATCGCGCAGAATGATCGAAACCGATCCACGGACGCGGAACCGACTGTCATCATTGTTCAAGCATCAAAATGGTGGGCATAAAGCCCACCCTACGATCCTGGCGCGGTGTGCTCGAAGGCCGTAAGCCGCAACGCATAGAGCAAAACCCGCGCAGGACGTAGGGCGGGCTCAAGCCCGCCTCTCGGATTCAATAAGATTCGGCGCAGACCCCGCCCAATCCAGCGAATAAACACCAGCAGCCACGCATCTTCGAAACGAGGAATACGGCCAGTCCGCCACTCGACGCACATGCCCATGCTTGACCGGGTTGTAATGAATGTAATCAAGATGACGACGCAGATCGACCTCGTCACGGATCAGATGCTCCCAATAACGACGTTGCCACACACCGCGTTCGCGGCAGGCGATCCGCCGACCACTGCGCCACTCCTCTATCGGCAAGCGACGAGAAAAGCCCGATTTTATCTGCGCCCAACGACTGGCGTTGTCGGCATCGCCGATCGGCAAGCGCCAGACACAATGCAAATGATCCGGCAGCACCACGATCGCCAACAACTCGAACGGCCAAACCGCATGCGTCGCGCGGAACGACGCGCGAAGCGCATCGACCCGCTCCACCAGCCAACGACGGCGGTGCTCCAATAGATTGACCGTGAAAAAGTACGTGCCACCGGGCACATGCATACGTCGATAGTTCGGCATGCCCCAGGATTGCGCATGCACCGATCATCCGGTATCGGTAAACCCCGCATACGCGTGTAGGAAAACCCTTCACCCGCATCGCAACCCACGATGCCCCGCACCCGCAACGGCGGGCCAGAGCCCGCCCTACCAGTTTCTATTCCGAACGGCTTTTAGTCCGCTGGACGGCGCAGCGCTGCGATATCGCGAACCAACCCTATGCCGATGCTGCTTGATCGATGGCTTGTCGCATGCGCAGTGCTGGCGATGTCTGCGCCCAGTGCGCCCAGGGTGAGTTGTCCCTGACAGTCCTGCGAGACTTGGGTCCCGGCTCCGCGTCCGCCAAACACCTTGCGTACCTTGCCCAACCCGCGACGCAGCGCGTTGGGTCGAGAGACTATGCGCACGCTGTTGCAGTCGCGGCTCCAAACGCGCGTGACTGGACCTTCGCCAACCAGGCCTTTGCTGTTCGCGTCTTGCCACTCGGCGACGCTGGGTAAACGATAGGGCTGGCCGCTTTGTTCCGCGAACCAGCGGACAAAATCCTTGGCCTCTGAATAGCTCACGCATTGGGCGACTGCGGCCGCTGCGCCAGCGTCTCCGCAACTCGCCCGTGCCCGTCCCGCAGCGCTGGCGTAGCGTGCATACAGCGTGGCACTGACCTGGGTCACGCTGACCGCGGTTCCTTTGCTGGCATAGGTGGGCGCTTTGATCACGCTGAGTTTCGGTCCGTCGGCATCGACAATGCCATCGGCACGTCTGGGTATCTGCAGGAGCAAGGCGTGCCGTTCCGCCAATCCGGTGCTCGGCGTATCCATCAGTGCAAACAGCGCCAGTGCGGGCTCCGCATCGGTTCTATCGTAGGCGGCAATCGCCATATCGAATTCGGCCCGTAGCGCGCGGTCGAGATTGTTCGCAACCGCAGCCCGCGTTGCCGTCGCGCTGCGCAAACGCACGTTTGCATCCCGCCAAGGCGTGTAGCGGCGCTCGACCTCGCCCCAACGGCGGGCATCGATCGCAACGAGCAGCGGTGCACGCAGTTTGTCTTCCAGCTTTGCGCGAAGAAGGTCGAAGTCGGCCTGCGCCGGGGCGGCGATCAAGCTGTCCAGCGCGTTGGGCCGGT
This sequence comes from Lysobacterales bacterium, assembly GCA_031362125.1. Lineage (GTDB taxonomy): Bacteria > Pseudomonadota > Gammaproteobacteria > Xanthomonadales > Xanthomonadaceae > Lysobacter_I. The sequence continues at coordinate 9,050 of JANLSB010000021.1, forward strand.
CTGGCGGCAGCAGCCGCTCGGCAGCGATCAGCTGGCTGATTTCGGCCGCGCTCATCTGCGTTTTCGGCCACAGCGCCCACGCCCCGAGTCCGAGCACCAGACCGCCGAATACCGCAGCGAGCGCAATCTTGAGCTTGCGCGGGAGACCCGCAATGCGCGACGGCGCCTCCGGCATGCGGGTCAGCGCCGTCGTCATTTCCATCGCGCTTTGAAAGCGCTGCGCCGGTTGGCGGGCCAGCGCCTTGTTGATGAAACCCTGCCAGTGTGCGTGCTGTTTCGGCAGGCGCGGGATTGTTTGCTCCAGCTGGGCGATCGCAACCTCGAACGCGTCGACACCCTGAAACGGCAGACTGCCGGTCAGCAGCTCGTAAGCCAACACGCCCACGCTGTACAAATCCGAGCGCGCATCGACCGGCATGCCGCGCGCCTGCTCGGGGCTCATATAGCCGGTCGAACCGACGGTCAGGCCGACCTGGGTCAAGCGTTCG
>JANLSB010000044.1:0-3928 GCA_031362125.1 Lysobacterales bacterium
CGCGGTAGTTCGGGCCGCCGGGGACGGTGGTCCCGACGCCTGGGGCGATGCTGGGGTCGAGGAAATCGACGTCGAAGCTGACGTGCAGATGGGTGTTGTCGTCGAGGTCTTCCAGCGCTTCTTCCATTGCGCGCTTCATGCCGACTTCGTCGATATAGCGCATGTCGTAGATGTCGAGGCCGTGTTCCTTCACCAGTCGCTTCTCGCCGGCGTCGACCGAGCGGATGCCGATCTGGCGGATTTCGTCGGGGCGCATCGCGGGGGCGCTGCCGCCGAGCCGCACCAGCGGTTCCGGCCCGATCCCGCAGAGACAGGCCACCGGCATGCCATGGATGTTGCCGGAGGGTGTGACATCGCTGGTATTGAAATCGGCGTGGGCGTCGAGCCAGATCACGCGCAGCTTCTTGCCGGTATCGCGGCAGTACCGGGCGACGGCGGTGATCGAGCCGACGCCGAGGCAATGGTCGCCGCCGAGCACGATCGGCATGCGGCCCGCGCGCAGTTCGGCGCCGACTGCGTCCATCAGCACTTTGTTCCAGGCGACGACTTCGTCCAGATGGCGGTAGCCGTCGGTGGGTGGCAGCCATGGGTTCGACGGGCCGGACAGATTGCCGCGATCGGTCACGTCCACGCCGCGTGCGGCGAGGGCTTCGCCAAGGCCTGCGATCCGCAGGGCGTCGGGCCCCATCCGTGCGCCACGATGGCCGGCGCCGATGTCGGTGGGTACGCCGATCAGGGACACGGGCGGGAAGCTGCGCATTGGCGGGAATTCCTGGGAAGGCGGAGAAGCCGGGGGATGGTGCCGACAGTCCGATTTGAACGGACGACCTACCGCTTACAAGGCGGTTGCTCTACCAACTGAGCTATGCCGGCGAGATGTGCGGGCCGCAGGGCGGTCCCGGCAGGAGCTGGGGACTCTGGGGCAGGGCATTCTGGAGCGGAGGATTCTAGCAGGGTCCGCGCGGAACGATCTCAGCGCACCCCGGCGCAGTCGATTGTGCGCCACTGCGCTGCGCCAGTCGCCTGGCGGGCTGCGGCAAGGTCGAAATCGGCGGCGACCGCGAGATCGACCCAGCGCTGTTCGCGAACCTCGCCCAGCGGCTCCGCTTTGGCCTCGAAGCCTGCTGCGCGCAGGGCTGCGGCGTGTTGCTGTGCCCGCGCCTCACCGCTGAACCGCCCCAACGCGACGCTGTTGGCCTCGGCGCCGTCGCCGACGACCAGCAGGTCGGTAAAGCCGGCGGCTTTGAGCTTGTCGGCATTGGTGTTGGCGGTAGCGCGGTCGGTGGCGGCCGGCAGATAGACCCGCCAGCCGCGCCCGCCGCCGCCGCGGGTTTCGCGGGTGCGCAGCCGCAGCGCGCCCGGGCGCAGGGCCGTCTGTGCGGTGGCCAACGCGGCAGTGTCGGCGAACGGTCCGATGCTCAGGCAGCGTTCCTTCGTGGCGGGCGGCGCTCCGGTCTCGACTGCCGCTGTGGTGTCGGCCGGGGGCGGTGGTGCAGCTTCGACTGCAGGCGGTGGGACCGGCCGGCTGCCGGGGCGTTCGCCGACCAACTGCAACCGGGCAATCCCCGACGTCGCGTCTTCGGTCGCTGGCGGCGTCGCGCTTGGCCCCAACCACCACCAGGCGGCGACGCCGAGATTCAGTACTGCAAGGAAGACGATCAGTGCGCGCAGGCTCATGCGGGCATTCTCGCCCAAGCCGCCAGCCCTTCCAACACAAGTGCGGGTACGCGCAGCGCATCGGCATCAACGCCAGCAAGCCCATCGACGCCGCCACCGTGCAGCAAAAGCTTCGGCGGCAGCCCAAGCAGTGCTGTGCCCGCGTCCATCGCGTCGCGGATCAGCGCAAGCGCCGCGCCATCGCAGCCCGAGCGCAGCGCATCCAGGGTGTTGTCGGCGAAGGCAGCGAGTTCACCGCCGCGCTCCGGCAACTGCGTTGCGCGCGCATGCAGCGCTTCGCGCATCAGTGCGGGCGAAGCTGCGATACGGCCGCCGCGATGCAAGCCGTCGGCGTCGATCAGATCGAGGGTGATCGCGGTGCCGATGCCGACCACCAGGCACGGCCTGGGGTCGCGTGCAAGCGCGCCGCGCGCGCGCGCGCCGAGCATGGCCAGGAAGCGGTCTGCGCCCAGCGTGTCCGGCGCCGGATATGCGATACGCAGATCGCCGAACCGCGACACCGTGCGAGCGATCGAGATCCTCGCGCAGCGTGCGGTCAAAGCGTCGAGCAGCCGTGTGCGTAGTGCCGATGAACCTACGGTGGTCAACGCTGCGGCATCGAAGTAAGTCGGCAGCGCGGCGTCCCAACCTGCGGGCAGGGTGTCGCCATCGTGTGCGATGGCCACGACCTCGCCGACGCCGCCGTCGTCGAGCAGCGGTGCGTATTTCAGTCGGGTATTGCCAAGGTCGAAAAGGAACGTTGCCATCGCCGCCATCATGCCTGCGCCGGCACACGTTTGCGCACGCTGACCTCGCCCGCGCGCAGCAGCGTTTCGCCGGCCCCGGTGCGCAACCGCAGTGCGCCGTCGTCGGCGAGCCCGGCGGCGATGCCCACATGCATGACCGTGCCGATGAGCGCCGTGATGTCGGCATCGCGCAGCGCATCGAGCGCATCGAAGCGCGGCAGAAACGGCGCAAGGCCTTCGGCATCGAAGCGGTCGATCGCTTCGACCAGCGCGGTGAGCACCGCTGCAGCGATGGTGTTCCGTGAAGGCAGCGCCTCGCCGAGCAGTGCATGCAGATCGGTCCAGGGCTGGTCGATGCCATTGGCTGCGGTTTTCGGCATCCGCACGTTCAAACCGAGGCCGATCACCGCGCGCGGCTGCCCGTCCTGCATGCCGCCTTCGATGAGCACGCCGCCGAGCTTGAACGGGGAAGCACCGTCATCGACCACCAGATCGTTCGGCCATTTCACACGGACCGAATCCGCACCGAGCGCGTGCAGCGCTTCGGCGGTGGCGATGCCGACGACCAGGCTGAGTCCTCCCAGACGCGCCAATCCGCCGCTGAATCGCCGTGAGAGCGACAGATACAGGTTGCTGCCGGGCGGCGAGGCCCACGCTCGGCCGTGACGGCCGCGTCCGCCGGTCTGGCGTTCGGCGAACAGCACGTCGATCCCGCGCGCGGATGTCGATCGACTCAGCAGTTCGTTGTTGGTGGAGTCGATAGTGTCGAGCACATCGAGCGCTGCGATCCGCGCCTGTGCGTTGATCGGGAGCAGCGTACGCAGCGACGCGGCATCGAGCGCGTCGTCGAAGCGGCGTTCGCTCATGCGCGACGGGCCAGCCGATGTAGCAGTCGCGCCTTCTCGAAGCGCGATTCGGTGCCCGCACGCAGCCGCGCGAGGTTGGCGCGATGGGTGAACAGCAGCAGCAGCGCGACGGCAACCGCGAACGCGAGTCGTGTCGCATCCGCCTGCATGGCCAGCGCGAGTACGGCGATCGAGAGCCCCGCGACGATCGTGCTCAGACCGACGTAGCCGGTGAAGATCAGCGTACATAGCCATACCGCGAGCAGCACCGGCACCGCCGCCGGCCACAGCACGGCGACGCCGCCGACCACGGTCGCCGCGCCTTTGCCGCCGCGGAAGCCGTGCCAGACCGGCCAGATGTGTCCCAACGCGGCCGCGAACGCTGTCGAATAGGGCAGCCAGCCGGGAGGCATGTTGTAGACGTGCATCCTCTCGACGAAAGACATGCCGAGCCACGCCGCGAGCGCGCCCTTGCCGATATCGATGACGATCACGCCGAGTGCGAACTTTGCGCCCTGCGTGCGGAACGCGTTGGTGCCGCCGGCATTGCCGCTGCCCAGGGTGCGGATATCGACGCCGCGCAGGCGCCCCAGCAGCAGGCTGCCCGACAGCGAGCCCAACAGGTATGCGAGGAGCAACAACGACAAGGCTTCGACCATGCGTGGATTATCGCGCTAAACC
>JANLSB010000121.1:0-2762 GCA_031362125.1 Lysobacterales bacterium
GGGGCGAGCCGCTGGGATGCGGCGAGCAAAAACAAACACGAAGTGCGTTTTTCAAGCGCCTGTCAGGCGGGCGGGCAGATCCATCCGCTTGCGCCCCGGGGCCTTCATCGACGGACACATGCATTGCAAAGACCTTGCGACGTCGCAAGCGGTCCAGCAGCCTTCAGGCCTTGTCCCACAGCAACAGTTGACCTGCCGCACCCTGGAACTTGAAACCGAGGACTTCGAACTGATCCGGGCAAGAACACAGCGGCACGGCATTGTGTTGCCGAGTCGTCTTGCGTGCAGTCCTCCGATCAGTGCGAAGCCGTGGTCTTGCCTGTGTAGGCGCCTGTGGTGAGCCGCCAACCGGCCACAGGCACGGTCTTCGGATGCGTGCAATCGTCAAACCAGATCGCCATGTCCGCAGAAGCCGTGTCGTCTGCGACGGTTTTGACGGTGACGATGTCCCAGACATGTGGTTGTTGAGTCACCTTCAACTCGATGCCGGGTGCGAGCCCGTCTTTCGCGCCACGGTCGAGCGTCATTCGATAGCTGAATCCGCAATCGGTGTCGGCCTTGCGCTTCTCGACAGCGTCCACCGAGACAATGCGTACTTCGATCGGTTCACGGCGGATCAGATCGCGCATCGGCTTCGGCAGCTCCGGCAAACCGGCAACGCGCATCTTCTCGTCGCCCTCGGCGAGCAGGAACATGCCATGCACCCGATCGCGAGGCTCGAAGCCGTGATTGATCGCGTTGACGAAGGCCATCATCTTCTGTTCCGGGATCATGTAACGCCGCCCGCCCCAGCGGACCGGGCGCACGGTATCGGGAAAGCCGCCGAAACCCGGTGTGTTCGGATGCTCGTACTCGAACCGCAGTTCGCCATTGCGCTCCGCCACTTTCCCGCGATTCGCACCGTACAAGCCCATGCAGCCGTGCCAAGTCGCGGCGATGCCGGTCTGCGGCGCCAGCGTGATACTGATGTTGGCACCCAGACCGTCGCCTTCGTAATAATCGCCGGCCCACGGATGTTGCTTCAAGGTCGCGATTTCCTGCCGGATGCGCTTGCGCCGTTGCTCGGTGGCGGCCTCGTCGGGCGGGCCGCCGGCCCCACCCCGCTCCGCATCCTGGGCGGAACTCACACCGATCATCACCGGAACCGCAACGATCGAGACCAAAGCGATCGCCATGGCCGCTGCAATCCGCACGGCCGGCACTGCCGGTATTTCGCTGGGGCGTCGGATCATGGCCTGTCTCCCTTCGTATGCTGGCCGCGCGGGCGCACGGTTGGCGGGGATGGGAACGTCCGAATCACTGGAAAGGGGTCGGCGTTCGAACATCCGCATCGCATCGACGACTCACCCACCCTCCCGGCGCAGCACAACGGATACCGTGGCAGCATCCAGCCGTACGCGGATCTGTTCGAAGCCGGACACCTCCAGCAGCACCGTCGGCTCCGTGAGATCGTCGAGAACAAGCTGCCCGGCACCATCCGACGTCAGCATCTTCGGCGGCACACCACGCAACGGCGACAGCACATGCACCGGCGCCGCGACCAGCGGGCGGTTGCCCGCAGTCAAACGTAAAATGGCGCGGCGCCCTCCCGCTGCGGCGATGCGCATGCGGTAGCGGGTCTCCGATGACGCGTCGCCGATCTCCACCGCGTCGCTGAAACGCACTGTCCAGGGGGCCAGCACCACGGCGACGCGCACCATGCCCGGCGGATTCAGGAGCGACGGACTCAATGACACCGCCATCCCACCCGTCACCGGGCGAAAATAATCGGCCGACGATTCGACCCATGCGGCGCCTTCCTGCCGCTGCAGCACGAACACCGGAAACGGGTCGCCCACGCGTGGTCGACGCGGAATCCCGATGCCGGGCGTCTCCACGATCAACCAGCGCAGCGGTTCGAGTTCGAGGGTCTTGGCGATCACACCCGCAATCACGGACTCGTCTGCGAGTTCGAGCTTCATCGGCAGCCGCTCGGGCCACGATGGCAACGCATCGACAAGGAACGACGGCGTTTCCGGCGGCGCGAAACGGATGTCGATCGGCAGCGGCTGCAGCGGATCGACACCTTCGATGCGCAGAGAGCCCGAAGCATCCGTGCGCAGACTTCGCTCGCCGCGTGGCGACGACCAGATCACGGCGGCATCCTGCACCGGAACTCGCGTGCCCTTTTCGACGAGACGCAAAGCCACCGTCGTCGACAGTGCGGCGCCCAGTTCCGAAGCATCCCCATCAAGATCGAATCGCGTAATGCGCCCGGCCGACAGCGTCACCCGGCGACGCTCGGTCTCGACACCATCGATCACTGCTATCACGTCCAATGGCCCGGGCGGCAACGGTGCGGCGACTGTTTCCGCAGCCAGCGGCAGCGGGCGCTCGTCGTAAGCGTCGAGCAACGCAGGTGCTTCGCGCCGCATCAGCGATTGCCATGCGGCGTCCTGCGAGCCTTCGACGCGACGGAACAGCACGCGTGCGCTGCCCGCCGCCTGTGCCGGCGCGCGCAATCTCAACCCCGCCGCGATGCGCGGCCTGAGTTCGGCCGGCATGCCATCGCGCGTGAACGATGCTTCGTAGAAACGCAGACCATCGTCAGCGCGCGCCTGCAGCACATAGCGATCCGCCGCCGGAAGATCGAAAGGACCGACAGCAACGACACCATCGGCATTCAAGGCCGCAGGCAGATTCAGCCATCGCGTGACCGATGCCAAATCCTCGTAGTTGCGCGGGCCTGCGCCGACTCCGCCACCACGCAGCCAGGCCCGGTA
>JANLSB010000129.1:0-2037 GCA_031362125.1 Lysobacterales bacterium
ATCGGATCGGCGGTTGCATAGCCGTACTCGAACGCCATCACCGCTTCTTCGCTGAGCAGCGAATCGATGATGGTCGCGTCTTCGGGATTCTCCACCAGACGGCGCAGCGGGATGTGGTCGACGTCGGTTTTCTGATCGTGAAGGATCGCATGGCGATGGAAGAACGTGCCGCGACCGCAGTCCTGGCCGACCAGACGCAGTTTGTAGCCTTCGTCGAGGAGGGTGGCGTAGGCCAGATTCTCGGCGAAGCCCCAGTCGCCCGGCAGTTCACCGGCGCCCATCTTGCGGCGGTCTTCGTAGATCTTGGCCACGCGCGCGTGCAGGCTGGCGTCGGCCGGGAGATCGTTGATGGCTTTCGCGAGCTGGTCGAGCTTCTCGCGCGGCACCTGCGTATCGACCGGGTCGGAGAGTTTGCCTTTCAGCAACGGACGCCAGTCGATCGCGAACGCATCGGGATTCACCTGCGCCAGTTCGGTGGTGACGACGCCGGCATCGAGCATGTCGCGGTAACCGTCGACCAGCGCCTGCGCGGCCTCGGCCTTCAGCGTGCCCTTGGCGACGAGACGCTCCGCGTACAGCTCACGGGTGGTTTTGCGCGTGCGGATGTTCTGGTACATCAACGGCTGGGTCGCGGCCGGTTCGTCGGCCTCGTTGTGGCCGTGGCGGCGGTAGCAGACCAGATCGAGCACGACATCCTTGGCGAACTTCTGTCGGAAATCGAAGGCGAGTTCAGAGCAGAACGCGACCGCTTCCGGGTCGTCGCCATTCACGTGCAGCACCGGCGCACCGACCATCTTGGCGACATCGGTGCAGTAGAGCGTGGAGCGCGCGTCCTGGCGTTCGCTGGCGGTGAAGCCGACCTGGTTGTTGATCACGATGTGGATGGTGCCGCCGACGCGGAAACCGCGCGCCTGGGACATCTGGAACAGCTCCATCACCACGCCCTGACCCGCGAACGCGGCGTCGCCGTGCATGAGGATCGGCAACACCTGTTTGCGCGCTTTGTCGCCTCGGCGGTGCTGGCGAGAACGCACGCTGCCCACCACCACCGGGTCGACGATTTCGAGATGCGAGGGATTGAACGCCAGCGCCAGATGCACCGGACCACCCGGGGTCGCGACATCGGCGCTGAAGCCCATGTGGTATTTCACGTCGCCGGCATGGGCATGTTCGTCGTGGTCGAACTTGCCTTCGAACTCATCAAACAGCTTGCGCGGCGGTTTGCCGAGCGTATTGACCAGCACGTTGAGGCGGCCGCGGTGGGCCATGCCCAGTACCACGTCCTTCACGCCGTCGCTGCCGGCGCGGCGGATCATCACGTCGAGCATCGGGATCAGCGCATCGCCGCCTTCCAGCGAGAAGCGCTTCTGGCCGACGTACTTGGTGTGCAGATAGCGTTCGAGACCTTCGGCTGCGGTGAGCCGCTCGAGAATCCGCTGCTTGTCCTCATCGGTGCGTTTGAAATCGCCGCCGGCACTTTCGAGCCGTTCGTACATCCAGCGACGCTGTTCGACGTCGGTGATGTGCATGAATTCGGCGCCGATGCTGCCGGTGTAGGTGGCCTTGAGCAGCGAGACGAGGTCGCGCAGCTTCATCTGCGCCTGACCGCCGGCACCGCCGCTGGACAGCGTGGCATCGAGGTCGCGGTCGGACAGGCCGTGGAAGCCGATGTCCAGATCCGGGGCTTCGCTCTTTTCCCACATGCCGAGGGGATCGAGATAGGCGGCGAGGTGTCCGCGTGAGCGGTAGGCGACGATCAGTTTGCCGACCGCGAACTCGCGGCTGTCGCTGCTGCTGGAGCCCGCGACGACTACGCCTCGCGCGGCCTGGCGACCGGCCTCGGCGATTGCGGCGATGACCGCCGAGTGCGGGACATCGGTACCGTCGCGTCCCTTGATGCCGTCGAAATAGGTCTTCCACTTCGGCCCGACACTGTCGGGGGCGACCAGATACTGTTCGTAGAGATCCTCGATGTACGCGGCATTGGCGCCGAGTTGCGAGGACTGGGCAAACTGCTTCAGGAGACTGTCCACTCGG
>JANLSB010000136.1:0-2035 GCA_031362125.1 Lysobacterales bacterium
CCCCAATCATGCGAGGCATCGCCTCGCGCGTTGGCGAACGCCTGCACACGGATGTGCGGGCCGGGCAATCCGGAAGCCGGCGAGGTATCGCCATGGATGGCATCCCCAATCATGCGAAGCATCACCTCGCGCGTTGGCGAACGCCCGCACACGGATGCGCGGGCCGGGCAATCGGAAGCCGGCGAGGTGTCGCCATGGATGGCATCCCCGATCATGCGAGGCATCGCCCGGCTGGAACAGAATCAAGGCAACGCTGGAAAAGTCAACGCTGCCCCGACATGTTCATTTCCGAAAATCACTCTGCCTTGATCGCCGTCATCGCCACATCGGACAACGGACGGGTGCCCTGCGCACGCCGGATCGTGGCTGCTGTGGCGGCACGCAGGTCGTCGAGAATCGCGTAGATCGTCGGCAGAAACAGCAGGCTGACGATGGTCGAGAACGCCAGACCTCCAGCGATGGCGCGCGCCATCGGGAAGTACGACGGGCCATTGCCGCCCAATTGGGTATTGCCGATCGCGATCGGCACCATCGCGAGAATCGCTGTACCCATCGTCATCAGGATCGGACGCAGCCGCTCGCGGCTGCCCTCGACCAGCGCATCGGTTCTCGACATGCCGCGCCGTCTCAAATTGTTGATGTGCTCGATCATCACGATGCCGTTGTTCACCACCACTCCCATCAACACCAGAATACCGATGAACGCCATGATGTTGAACTCTGTTCCGGTCAGCCAGAACAGCCAGAACACGCCGAACACCGAGAACACCACGCCGGACATGATCGCCGCCGGGAACAGCAGCGACTCGAAGACCGCTGCCATCACCACATAGATCATCACCAGCGCGATGATCAGATTGAACATCATCTGCTGCAACGCTTCGCCGTCATCGAAACCATTGCTCTGCTCGAAGGTGAAGCCGTAGCCGGCCGGGAACGACACCGTCTTCAGCCTCTCATCGATGGCCTTTCGCGCGTCCTCCGGCGTGACTTTGTCAGCCAGATTGGCCTTGATCGTCAATGCCGTCTGCCGGTTGGCGCGAGAGATCTCGGTCGCGGCCGGCTTCACCGACACATCGACCATCGCCAGCAGCGGCACAGTGCGTCCATCGGGCGCACGCACCGTGAAAGCAGCGATATCTGCGACTCCGTAATTCTCCGCCCCTGCGAAGCGTATCCACACCGGAACTTCGTTTTCACCGCGCTTGAATTCGCGCAGCGGTGCGCCGCGCAGTGCGAGACCGACGAAACGCGATACATCCTCTGCGCTGAAGCCGAAGGCTGCGGCGCGCTCGCGATCCACCCGTATCGACAGCTCACTGTTCTGGTCGCCGGCATCGACTCGCACATCCCGCAAACCCGGCGTTTTGGCGAGAATCGGGATGATGTCGTCGGTCAGATCCTTCAGTGTCTGGGTCGAATCGCCGATCAGGCTGACCTGGATGCTGTTTGCACTGGGACCACCGCCGCCGCCGGGCCCTCCCCCGCTGTCGCCGATCGTGATCGTCGCGCGCGCCGACTTCGGCAGCTCCTTGCTCATGCTATCGACGATCGGTTTGATCTCATCGGCTTTTTCGGTGTCGAAGGTAACCCTGGTCGATGTCCCCTGATCCTCGCTGTACCAGGAATAGACCTGCTGGATATGAAAACGCTTGCGGTTTTCGTTCAGGAAATCCTCGACCTTGGTGACCTCGTCCGAGAGCTGCTCTTTGGTGAAACTACCCTTGAACTGGTAATCGATATTGATCTCGGCGCCCTGGTCGCCACCGAACATGTTGATCTTGGTCATTTTGACCGGGACCAGACTGACCAGCACGATCAACAGGATGCCAAGCAGGCTTTTGCCGCGGTGTTCCAGAGTCCAGCGCAGCAGGCGCGCGTAACGGCGCTGCATATCCGGAATGATGCCGGTGTCGCTGCGCGCTGCAGGCGGCGTCTTCATCCGCGCCGACGCCATCGGGATCAGGCTCACCGCGACCAGCCACGAAGCCAACAGCGAAATGGTGATCGCGATCTGTGCCATGTAGATACTGAT
>JANLSB010000149.1:0-5709 GCA_031362125.1 Lysobacterales bacterium
GAGGGCGTAGCCCGAGGAGGGATCTGCTTTGCTTGATGAAGAGACCAAGCACCAGCAGAGCCCTCCGCCAGCGATGCTGACGTTCGGGATGACAGCGTGTTTTATCGCTGATCGCCAGAAGTCACCCCTTGCAGCTGGAGCAGGTTGACCCCACAACCGTGGAACGCCCGCCTCCTATCGCAGGATGTTCCATGGAACCGCACAAGCCCAACGTCTTCTACGCCACCACCATCGTCTCGGTGCGCCGCAACGGCCGCGTGGTCGTGGCTGGAGACGGTCAGGTCACGCTTGGCCATACGGTGATGAAATCGAACGCGCGCAAAGTGCGCCGGCTCGGCCGCGACGGTCAGGTCCTGGCCGGTTTCGCCGGTGCCGCCGCCGATGCGTTCACGCTGTTCGAATTGTTCGAGTCGAAGCTGGAGAAACATGGCCAGCTCACCCGCGCGGCGGTGGAACTGGCGAAGGATTGGCGCACCGAACGTCGCTTCGGCAAGCTCGAGGCGTTGCTCGCGGTCGCGGACAGGGAGACCTCGCTGATCGTCAGCGGTACCGGCGATGTGATCGAACCCGAGGACGGCCTGGTCGCGATCGGCTCCGGCGGCATGTACGCGCTGTCCGCCGCGCGCGCGCTGTTGGCGCACACCGAACTGAACGCGCACGACATCGCGGTCGAATCGCTGAACATCGCCGCCGACGTGTGCATCTACACCAACCGAAATATCGTGATCGAAGAGCTTTGAACATCTCATGTGGGAGCGACGGAAGTCGCGACCAACTGCGGGCTTTCAACAGCCGAATGGCTGGTCAAGACTTGCAGCAAGCTGTCGCGACTTCCGTCGCTCCTGCAAAAGCCATCGCGATTTCCGTCGTTCCCACAGCGTTGCCCCACAGAATCCAGGCCATGCCCAGCAAACCCGAATACGCCAACAGCACCATGACCCCGCGCGAAATCGTGCAGGAACTCGACCGCCACATCATCGGCCAGAGCGCCGCCAAGCGCGCGGTCGCGATCGCGCTGCGCAACCGCTGGCGGCGGATGCAACTGGATGACGCGCTACGCGATGAAGTGATGCCCAAGAACATCCTGATGATCGGTCCGACCGGCGTTGGCAAGACCGAGATCGCGCGTCGGCTGGCGACGCTGGCGAACGCGCCGTTCGTAAAGGTCGAGGCGACGCGGTTCACCGAAGTCGGCTACGTCGGCAAGGATGTCGAGCAGATCGTGCGCGATCTGGCCGATACCGCGGTGAAGATGTATCGCGAGCAGGCCAAGACCCGCGTACGGACGCAGGCCGAAGCGAGCGCCGAAGAGCGCATCCTCGATGCGCTGCTGCCGCGTCGGCAGCCGACCGGAGGTTTCGGCTTCGGTGCAGAGGCCGGCGTTGCAACCGGTACGCTCGATGTCGGCAGCGGCGAGGCCCACGACAGAGCCAGCGATACCCGCCAGAAGCTGCGCAAACAGCTGCGCGAAGGTGCGTTGGACGATCGCGAGATCGAAATCGAAACCGCGGTCAACGTCGGCGTCGACATCATGGCGCCGCCGGGCATGGAGGATATGGGCCAGCAACTGCGGCAGATGTTTTCGAGCCTCGCCGGCAGCAAGACCCACAGCCGCAAACTCACGGTGCGCGCCGCGCGCGTGCAGCTGATCGAGGAAGAAGCGGGCAAGCTGGTGAACGAGGACGACGTGCGTGAGGCCGCGATCGAGGCCTGCGAACAGCACGGCATCGTCTTCATCGACGAGATCGACAAGGTCGCCAAGCGTTCCGAAAGCCACGGCGCCGATGTCAGCCGCGAGGGCGTGCAGCGCGATCTTCTGCCGCTGGTCGAAGGCTCGACCGTCAGCACCAAGTACGGCTCGGTGAAAACCGACCACATCCTGTTCATCGCCAGCGGTGCGTTCCACGTCGCCAAGCCCAGCGACCTGATTCCGGAACTGCAGGGGCGTTTCCCGATCCGGGTCGAACTGAGCGCGCTGGGCAAGGACGAATTCGTGCGCATCCTGACCGAACCAAAGGCCGCGCTCACGCTGCAGTACGTCGAACTGCTGAAGACCGAGGGCGTCGAACTCAGCTTCGCGCCCGATGCCATCGATCGGCTCGCCGAGATCGCCACCATCGTCAACGACCGCCAGGAGAATATCGGCGCACGGCGGCTGCACACCATCCTCGAGCGCCTGCTCGACACCCTCAGCTTCGAAGCGCCGGATCGCGGCGGCGCGATCGTGGCCATCGACCGCACCTATGTCGATGCCCACCTCGGCGAACTGGTCAAGGATCCGGATCTGTCGCGCTACATTCTTTGATCGCCGATCAGGCGAGTCGTCCGAATGCGAATCCTGGTGATCAAAGACCTGCTCAATCAGCCGTGGAAATGAGGGGGATTCCCGGTGGGATGCAGAGCGGGGTGCTCGTCATCACTCCGCCCGCATCCGGTCGCGTGACCTCTGCGCGCCGCCGTTCGCGTTGATCTTTGGAGACACGCCCTGGCAGACACGTCGTCAAGCACGGCAGGGGCCGCGCAATGGCCCCATTTCGCTCAAGCGTATAGTTCCACCTGCCGCCCCTACCAAGGACATCCCCCGATGTCGGCTCACCGGCTTTTCACGCTCTTGATCGCGTTCGGCCTCGGTGCCTGCGCCCATCCCCCATCCAACGACCGCTCCGCTACGCCCGGTTCCATCAAGGAGACCCCCGCCATGACGCCCACCGCCACCGCATCGCAGGCGTTTTCGCCCCGAGTCGATGCCGAACAGTCGCTGCTGCGGCTGCTCGAACTGATCCGCGGCAGCAAGACCATTCAGGACATCACCACCGAACGCCTGCAGCACACGTTCGGCGTGACATTTACCGTCGATTCCGGCCGTTCCGGCTTCGGCGAACGCCTGACCCGCGACTGGTGGTCGTCGATCGAACTCGATCCGACCCATCCCTACGGTCCGCGCGTCGAATTCAGTTTCCGTCCCGATCAGGCCGGCACCTATCCGCCGTTCAGCGACATCTGCAAGATCGATTTCGATCGCTTCGCCGCAGAACTGCAGACGATGGGCTTCAGCCGCGAGACCTACCGCGCCGAGCACAACCGCGTCATCCACGACCTGTTCCAGCGCGAAGGGCTGACCGTCACGGTCTACACCCGTGGCGAAGCCGACAGTCCGCCCGAGAAGATCACCCATGCCTGCGTGCAGATGGTCCTGATCAACTGATACCAGGGAGGATTCGTACATGGCCGCCATGCCCACTCCGCCTCTCGCGCCTGTACTGAGTGTCCAGTCGCAGGCATTGGTCACGACCTTCAACGCCTCGCTCACTGCTGACCAGCAGACCAATTTCGCCAACGCGCTGCAGAACTCGCCGGCGCTGATCAACCAGATCAACACTGCGGTTGCTGCGGGCGAACTGCGGGGATTCTCGCTGCTCGCACCCGGAACCAACGCAGGTGGGCAGTTCAATCCCACCACCGGCTCGATGGAATTGCCCGCAGCCATCATGACCACACCGACGGGGGGAGGACGCTACGACCCCGCCGAGCTGACCTTCGTACTGGGCCATGAAACCCAGCATGCGATCAACCGCCCGACCAGTGCCGCCGCGCTCACCACGTTCGCGGCCGACGTCAATACCATCGGCGGCAGCGCCGCCGCCACCCACGATTACACCGCGCCCCTGAGCACGATGCTCGCAGTCAACCGCAACGACGAGGCCACCGCGCATATCGGCGGCTTCAACGCCACGGTGGGCATGGTGCGCAGCACCAACGCCACCCCCAGCCTCGAAGATATCTATCGCGCCAACCCGGGACGCATGGGCGATTTCATCACCGTAACGCCCGGTACGCCCGCCGTGCCCGCCACCGCTGCGACGCCCGCCACGGTAGCCACGCCGACCACCTACGCGCTGCGCGCCGGGCTGACGCTCAACGCCGACATGAGCATGACCCCCGATGCAGCGAACACGGCTGCAATGGGCCAGCACTATTACGACCAGCCTGCCGCTTCGGCGCGTCTGGGTTTCAACGGCGATTCCAACTACCAGAATTATTACGCCACCAACCTGGTCGGCTATGTCGCCCAGGTCGACCGCGCGAATGCGCCCACCCATGCCGCGGCCGGCATCACGCCACAGTTGACGCTCAACATGACCACGCTCGGCTTGAGCGAAGCGCAGTTGGAGCGCAACGGTCTCGACCTCGGCGCCGCCGCGGGGCGCCAGCCCTACTTCAACAGCGCAACCGCGCCACCGACCGCCGGCAACTTCGATCACACCATCGCCACGCACGCGCATGTGCCGATCACGATGCCGAACGCGCTGCCGATCGTGGCCGCACCGATCGAACAGCAGACCCACCCCGCCGTGCGTCAGGCGATGGACGCCATCGACCGCTCGCCCAACATCCCTGCCGATGCGTTCGGTCCGGATCGCGAGCGGGTCGCCGCAGGCGTCGCGCTGCATGCGGCCCAGCAGCAGATCACGCCCGACCACGTGGTCATGAACGATCGCCGGACCGATCTGATTGCGGTGCAGGGTGTGCTCGCCGATCCGGGCGCGCGGATCACCACACCGCTGCCGGTCGCGGACGCGGTGAAGACCGACCTCCCTGCGGCCCAGCAGAAGCTCGACATGCTGTTGCCGGCACAGCCGCAGGCCGAGCCGCTGGCGCGCAACCTGTCCGCCCAGCAGGACAACCCGACCCAGGAAGCGCCCAGACCAGCACGCTGATCGCGCCGCAGCAAGGTAGAGCGACGCCGGCCGCAGGCCGTCGTCACCCTGGGGATTCGCGGAGCGGATGCGCGACTTTGACGCAGATCATGTTCCGCACACGGCGCGGTCGTCAGCGCGTCCGCGTTCCGCGTATATTCCGCGCAGGTCATCGCACAGGGACGCCCGTGCCCGATCGCCGACGCGCGGCATCGTCGGCATCGTTGCAGCGGGACCCTGTGAGGACCATCGCCGAAACACCGTCCGGACCCGACCACAGGAAGCCGTCATGCCCCCCATGATGACCGCCGAGCCCATCTCGCCGCCCACCCGCACTGCGGAAGCGCTGCTGGAGCGATTGCTGACGCTGATCCGCGACAGCCGCGAGATCCAGGACTTCACAGCGGCGCGCGTGCGCCGCGCCTTCGAGGTCGACTTCGTGTCCGATGAAGGCCGGCTCGGCTTCGGTGAACGCCTCAATCGCGAATGGTGGTCGTCGATCGAGCTGGACCCCGACGGGCCCTACGGCCCCAGCCTCGAACTGGCGTTCCGGCCGGACCGCAGCGGCACCTTTCCACCCGCTACCGACATCTGCGGCTTCGATTACCCGCGTTTGGCGGCCGAGCTCATCGCGATGGGCTTCGAGCACGAGACCTGCTACGGCGAGCACGGCCGCGTCGTCCATGAGAGTTTCGAGCGTGCCGGCCTGTCGCTGACCCTTCACACCCGCGGCGAAGCCGATGAACCCGCCGCGAAAATCACCCACACCTGCGTGCTGCGGGTGATCGTGAACTGAGCCGTCGGGGCAGGGCGGCGCGTTAAACTGGCGGCATGAACCCGCCCAACGAACCGGTTACCGACACGCCCGCTCCCGCCGAATCGGCTTCTGTCGATCCTGCCGACGATCCTGCCGACACCACCCATTTCGGTTTCCGCGACGTGCCCGTCGCCGAGAAACAGAAACTCGTCGGCGAAGTGTTCTCCTCGGTCGCCGGCAACTATGACCTGATGA
>JANLSB010000181.1:0-3664 GCA_031362125.1 Lysobacterales bacterium
CGCGAAGGCGGCCGACGGCGATGCGGTGCTGGCCGAGCGCGCCACCCGGATCGCGCTGCTGGCCAAGAACGACGCCAGTGCCGCCGAAGCGCTGAAGCTCTGGCGGGCGCGTGCCGGGATTTCCCCATCGATGCGCAGCGCGGAGGCCACCTTGGCCCTGCGCCGTAAGGACGAACGTATTGCCCTCCGCGAGCTGCAGGTGCTCATGCGTGGCGATGGCGACGACAAGTCGGGCGAGAGGGATGGCTGGCGCTACGCGCTGGTGGCGCTCGATGCCGGTTCCGGCGATCCGAAGCTGACCGGCCGGCTGCTGGGACAGCTCATCGACGCGATTCCGAACCGTCTGGAAGCCTGGCTGGCGTTCGGCGAATTCGCCGAGCAGCTGCAGCGCAACGACCTGTCCGAAAAGATCGTCACCCGTGTCATCGCCAAATTTCCGAATGAGCCTGCGGTCGCCCTGCTGCACGCCAGCCAGCTGCGTGAAGCCGGCAAGATCGACGAGGCGCGCAAGGTCCTGATCGGGCTGGGCGAGCCGGCGCTGCTTTCGCCGGCGCTGGGTTTTGCCGTGGCCAGCGAATACAGCGAGATGGGTGACAACGTCCAGGCCGCCGCCGTGCTGGCGAGCGGTCCGCAGAGCGACCGCAGTTACATTTTGCGCGCCGCGTATTTGGCCCAGGCCGAGGACAAGCCCGGGGTTGCCAAGGTTTACGAGGAACTCAAGCGCGATTCTGCCGCGCCGGATCCGGGGCGGCGGCTGTTGCTGGGCCAGATCGCCGAATTCATCGAGCGCTACGATGAAGCCCTGGCCTGGTATGTCGGCGTGCCAGGCGGGCCCCAGCGCTGGCAGGCGCGGCTGCGCTCGGCCACTGCGCTGCACAAGCTCAAACGTGCGGACGAAGCTTATGCGCGGCTGCGCGAACTGCAGGCGGATGCCGAAGCCGCCGACGAGACCCGCCGCGATGCTTATCTGCTGGAGGCCGAACTGCGCAAGGAGGACAACAACCTCGACGGCGAACTCGACACCTACGTGCGCGCGCTGGCCGCGTTTCCCGACGAAAAGCAGGTGCTCTATGCGCGTGCGCTGATGTGGGAGCGCCGCGACGATATCCCGCGCGCCGAGGCCGATTTCCGCAAGATCCTGGCTACCGATGCGGACGATGTGAACGCGCTCAACGCCCTCGGCTACACCCTGGCCGACCGTACCGACCGCCATCTGGAAGCGCTGGAACTGATCGCGCGCGCGATCACCGCGCAGCCCGACAGCCCCGCGATCATCGACAGCTACGGCTGGGTGCTGTACCGCCTCGGCCGCAAGCAGGAGGCCTTGACCGAACTGCGCCGTGCCTTCACAAAACAGAAGGATGCCGAGATCGCCGCGCATCTGGCCGAAGTGCTGTGGGTGCTCGGACAGAAAGACGAGTCGCGCAAGTATTTCGAGGAGTCGCGCAAGATCGACCCGGACAACCGTTCGCTGAAGCGAGCGATCGAGAAGACCGGCGTGGTGCTGCCGCCGCTGCCGGAGAAGACGGGCGCATGAGTCTGCGTTTTTACGTGCTTGCATTGTCTGTCGTTGTTCCGCTCGCCGGCTGTGTGGCGACAGCGCCATCCAAGCCGGCTGCGCCGCCGGCATCGGCCGAAGTCATTGCCGAGCGCCAGCGCGCGAGTGTCGAATGGTGGTCGCAGTACGACGTCTGGTCGTTTTCCGGTCGGGCCGCGATCAGCAAGGGCGACAAGGGCGGCAGCGGGCGGATCGAATGGCAACAGCACGACCTGAGGCGGTATGAGATCGCATTGAGCGCCCCGGTCACCCGCCAGAGCTGGCGCTTGATCGGCGATTTGCATTCGGAGGCCGGACGGATCGAAGGTCTGGAGGGCGGCCCGCGCGACGGCGAGTTCGCCGAGGATCTGCTGCTTGAAACCACCGGTTGGAAAGTGCCGCTGCAGCAGCTCGGCAGTTGGGTGCGCGGCGCGGCGGCGGCGGAGTACCCGGTGGAATCGATCGTTTACGACGCCGAAGGTCGCTTGGCGAGCTTCCAGCAGGCGGGCTGGACCGTCCGCTACACCGGGTGGCGTCCGGGCCCGGCCGGCGCGCCGGACCTGCCGGAGAAGATCGAGGCCGAATCCGGCGACGCGCGCGTGCGGCTGGCGATCGAAGACTGGATCTTTGCCTCGCCATGAGTGCGATGGGCGCCGACGCCGGCTGGTCTGCCTGGCCGGCCCCGGCCAAGCTGAACCTGTTTCTGCGCATCGTCGGCCGACGTGCCGACGGTTACCACGCGCTACAGACCGTGTTCCGGATCCTCGACTGGGGCGATACCCTGTCGATTCGCCTGCGCGACGACGGCCGTATCGTCCGCCATGGCAACTCTGTGCCGGGCGTGGCAGAAGCAGATGATCTGACCGTGCGCGCCGCAAAACTGCTGCAATCTGCGGCCAATGTCGCTCAAGGTGCGGATATCGCCATCGAAAAGCGGATTCCGCCGGGCGGCGGTCTCGGCGGTGGGTCCAGCGATGCCGCGACCGTGCTGCGGGCGCTGGACTGGCTGTGGGGCTGCGATCATGGAGTGGATTCCTTGGCCGAACTCGGGCTGCGCCTGGGCGCGGACGTCCCGGTGTTCGTGCGCGGCGAGAACGCCTGGGCCGAGGGGCTGGGGGAGCGACTGACCCCGATCGAGCTGCCGCCGGCCTGGTATTTGCTGGTCTGGCCGGGCGTTCATGCCGCCACCGCCGAATTATTCCAAGCGGCTGAATTGACGCGAAATGCCCCAGCCGCGACAATGGCGGACTTCGTTTCGGACCCATTCCTGCAAGGGCAGGCGATCGGCAACGCGTTCGAGTCGGTCCTGCGCCGCCGCGAGCCTGCCGTCGAGGCTGTGTTCGCCGCGCTGCGCAGCGCCGGTACCGCGCGTCTGACCGGCACGGGCAGCGTGTGCTTCGTCGAATTCGCAGACCGCGAATCCGCCGCGCATGCGCTCGGACAGCTGCCTTCAGGCCTCAACGCCTGGATCGCTGCCGGTGCTCCGCGCTCGCCATTACTGGATGTACTCGAAACGAATTGACGGGCCGCGCGAGCGGGCTGTCCGGGGGCGGCAGGTACGCTGGGGCGTTGTTCAAACAACGACCTTCCGGACCGGTCGGCCTCACCGAAGGGGCGTCGCCAAGTGGTTAAGGCACCGGGTTTTGATCCCGGCATTCGTAGGTTCGAATCCTTCCGCCCCTGCCATACACAACGGAATTCCGCTTGGCGGGATTCCGCCACCCGCCACGGTCAGAGCGAAGCGGAGTCGAAATGCAGGACGATCGTCAGTTGTTGATCTTCTCCGGCAATGCCAACCGGCCTCTGGCCGACGCGGTCTGCAAGGAGTTGGGGATCCGCCCGGGCAAAGCGCTGGTGTCCAAGTTTTCGGACGGCGAAGCCCAGGTCGAGATCGAAGAGAACGTCCGTCGTCAGGAAGTGTTCGTGGTGCAGCCCACCTGCGCACCGAGCGGTGAGAACCTGATGGAACTGCTGGTGATCATCGATGCGCTGAAGCGCGCATCGGCCGCCAGCGTTACCGCGGTGGTGCCGTACTTCGGCTACGCCCGCCAGGACCGTCGTCCGCGCTCCTCGCGGGTGGCGATCACGGCGAAGGTCGCCGCCAAGATGTTCACCGCGGCCGGTGCC
>JANLSB010000232.1:0-1805 GCA_031362125.1 Lysobacterales bacterium
CGGGCCTCGTCGTCGTCGATGCGGAAATCGCGCAGCAGCACCATCGGATCGCGGCCGTCACGCTCGATCCACTTCACCCAGCGCGCCAGCCATTCGACGGCGGCGGGCGACGACGACGGCAACGACGGCAGCGGCGCGAGGTCGTCAGGCCCCGGCGCGCGCGGCGATACGAGCAACGGCGCGGACGCGCCGGGGCCAACGACATCGGTGCGCAGACGCACGGCATCCATATGACCGGCAGCGAGCGCGGGCTGCGCGGTGGCGATCTGCGCGGACGCAGCGGGATCGACCATCGCTGTCGGCATCGGCATCGCGGCATCGACGAAACCGCGCGCACCGAGACTCTGCGCGAGACGGCCGCTCGCCATCAGCCGCCACGGCATCGCGACCAACTCACGTTCGCCCTGCGGATTGCGGACCTGGAACTCGATCACGCTCGAGAGGCGTTCTGCCCACGCCGAGGCCTCCAGCGTCTCGGCCGTCGACCCGGTGAGGAGCGTCGACAGGTCCTGAAGCGGCTGATTTTGCAGTGACTGGTTTTGCAACGGCTGGTTTTGCAACGGCTGCTTTTGGGGCAACTGGCTTTGTAACAGCTGGTCTTGCAACGGCAGGCCTTGCAGCGTCTGCTGTGTCGCGATTGCGGTCGCAGCGGCGATCGAGGTCGATATCGCTGCATCCCGCACAGCAGGCGTCTGGGTCAGGATCACAGCTGCGGACGCACCGATGTCGATGCCTGCATCGAGCACGGACAGATCCACAATCACGTCCGGCCCGGGATCCTGATTGCGCTGCTGCGGAAGCGGGTTGTCCTGTCCGCCCTGCCCACTCTGCGGGGCGACGCCGAGGGCCCACGGCAGAAACGACGGCGTGCCCGGAGGCGCTTCGGTGGCATTGGTTCGGGTCGGCAGCGGCATCGCCGCGGAAAGCAAGGGATCAATCATGTCGTGCCTCCTTCGCTCCGGCAGCGATCAACGATGCCATCCGGTCGAAAATACGTTTCTCTTCCTGGTCGTTTTCCAGCGCGACCACGCGGTCGCAGCGGGTTTCGGCGACGCGCATGCGCGAGCGGATCTGCAGATGCGCGGCCAGCGCCTGTTCACGCCCGCGCTCGGCCTCATCGCGCACGTCGGTGCGCGCGTGGACCTCGTCCCAGGCCCGCTGCTCGAAATCGGCGATCGCCAGCATCAAGCCAAGATCGATGGATCGCTCGGCCAACAGTTCGTCGCGGCGGCGTTCGACCGTGTCGGCCACCGCCTGCGCCTCGTCGACGGCGAGCTGCGCTTCGACCACCCGCGCGGAGGCCTGCTGGCATTCGCGCTCGGCCAGCGCTTCCTGGAACGCGCGCCAGCGCACCAGGGTGCGGATCGCCTGCGATGGTTTCTGACTCATCCGCCACCTCCTGGCTTCAGCGCTTCCGCGAACTGATGCACACCGCGCGCACGCGCAGTGAACTCTTTCGGCGTCTGCTGCAGTACGCGGTCGAGCGGCGCCTTGACGTCGATCGCCGCATCCAGCGCGAGATTGACGCCGCGTTGATGTGCGCCGAGTTCGATCAGATCGCGCGAAGCGGCGTACACCGCCATCTGTCTCTTGGCATCGCGCGCGATCGCCAGTTCGGATTCGCTGGCGACATGGTTCATCAGACGACTGGCGCTGCGCAGCACATCGATCGCCGGATGATGCCCACGCGAAGCGAGATCGCGGTCGAGGACGATATGACCGTCGAGAATCGCGCGCATGTGGTCGGTGACCGGCTCGTTCATGTCGTCGCCTTCGACCAGCACGCTGTAGATGCCGGAAATGGC
>JANLSB010000274.1:0-3545 GCA_031362125.1 Lysobacterales bacterium
CGAAAACGAGCTTTCGCGATCTGTACCGGGACCGGCTGGCTATCGATCCTTCGACTGCCGACGATGCGGAGTTGAGTGCAGCACTGGGTGAGATCGAGATCGACCCGGTCGGGCTGACACGCGACGACTGGCTGGACCTGCTGATGACCCATCGGCTGCAGCCGGGTTTTGATCCTGACGGCATCCTTGTCGTGCACGACTATCCGACTTCGCAATGCGCGCTCGCGAAAATCCGCGCGGGGCAGGGCGGCGAGCCCGGCGTCGCCGAGCGCTTCGAACTCTATCTCGGTCCGCTGGAACTCGCCAACGGCTACCACGAGCTGACCGACACCGACGAACAGCGCGCTCGATTCATGCGTGACGACGTGGTTCGGGCGAGTCGTGGCGCGGTGCGTCCACCGCTCGACGCGGCCCTGCTCGCGGCAATGACGACTGGCCTGCCGGCCTGCGCCGGCGTGGCGCTGGGTGTCGAACGCCTGCTGATGGCGATGCTCGGTACCGACCGGATCGCCGACGTGCTGGCCTTCGACTTCGGCCGCGCTTGAGCTTGGCTACAGCATTCCTGAACGGTATTTCGCCGGTGTTTTGTCCAATCGGGAAATTTGCCAGCCATTCATGCGCGCGGCCTGACGCTAGCGCTACACAACTCGGGGGTTGGAACCAATGCGCAATACACTCTTCCTGATCGCGTCTATCGTGGCGGCCGTGCTTTCAAGCGCGCCGGTCCAAGCGCAATGGTCCAATTACGGCAACGACGACGGCCTGATCCGCTGTGAATCGCGCGATGGCCGTACCGAGCGCTGCGAAACATACGGCGGCGATGTGCAACTGGTCCGTCAGCTTTCAGGCAATGCCTGCGTGCGTGGCCGCACTTGGGGCACCGATTCCCGCGGCGTCTGGGTCAGCTCCGGCTGCCGCGCTGAGTTCCGTGTCGGCAATGGCTACGACTATGACGATAACAACAGTTATGGCAGCGGCTACGGCAACGATTATGGATACGGCAGCAGCGACGGGCTGTTCCGCTGCGAATCGCGTACAGGCCGCACCGAGCGCTGCAATGCTTATGGCGGACGCGTCCAGTTCATCCGCCAGTTGTCAAACACACCCTGTGTTCGTGGTCAGAGCTGGGGCAACGATTCACGAGGCGTGTGGGTGAGCAACGGCTGTCGTGCGCTGTTCAGCGCTGACGACCGCTATGGCAATGGTTACAACCATGGCAACGGTTATGGCAACAGCTACGGAAACCGCAACGGCAACGATCTTGTCCGCTGCGAGTCGCGCGACAACCGCAGCCACAATTGTGTGTTGTCTGCTGGCCGCAACGGCAACATCCGTTTGTTGCGCCAGCTGTCGGACAAACCCTGCATCGAAAATCAGACTTGGGGCCGCACGCGCTCAGGTGTGTGGGTGACCCAGGGCTGTCGCGCGGAATTCGTCACCGGTCGAGGCGGCAACAATGGCGGTTCCCAGCGTCCGCCCGGCGACTTGGGGGGCGGTTTGCCAGGTGGTAAGCGCCCCGGGGTGTTTGAAGACGCATCTGAGCGTCAGCCCGGCGATCTGGGCGGCGCCGTCATCACACCCACCAGTCAGCGTCCTTCTACGGAAGAACGTCGGCGCCCAGTGGAGAGCCCGCGCTTTGCCGAGTCTGTTGGCCGCCCCCAATCACGCGCGGTCGAGGAAGCACCCAGTCGCATTGAGGCCCGTCCTGTCCAGGAGGCGCCCGGCCGCATCCAGGTTCGCCCTGTCGAGGATGCGCCGGGCCGCATCCAGAGCAGGCCGGCTGAAGAAGCCCCTGGCCGTGTCGAGCAAGGCACCAGCAGCGGTATTGCAGAGCCGGAGGCACTGCGCTTGCCGCGCGGACGTGACGTACAGCAAGGGGATCAACCACGCTGAGTTCCGCCCGGCACACACGATCTGTGACGACGCCCCACACATACGACCCGGCTTTGGCCGGGTCGTTTCGTTTGTGGACCGGTAGAATGCCCGGATGAAGGAAGATATCGATTACGCGCGCTACGACCGCATCCGCCCGATCCGCTGGACCGGCGACATGCTCGAACTCCTGGACCAGCGCAAACTGCCGTTCACGGTCGAATACGTGGCGTGCCGCACGTCCAGTTCAGTTGCGGTTGCGATCCACGCGCTGATCGTGCGCGGCGCGCCGGCGATCGGCATCGCCGCCGCCTGGGGCGTTGTGCTCGCCGCGCGCGAGCTCGACGCGACCAGCACCGGTACTGTCGAGACTGCGGCCGAGGCAGCCGAGCGGCTCGAACCGGTCATGCAACAGCTCAACGCCGCGCGGCCGACGGCGGTGAATCTTGCCTGGGCGCTGCAGCGCATGCGCCGCGCGCTTGGCAATGCCGGCGATGATTGGCGGACGGTGCTGTTCCGCGAGGCACAATCCATCGCCAGCGAAGATCTCGCCGCGAATCACAAAATGGGCAAACTCGGCGCCCAGTTCATTGCCAAGGGCAGTGGCGTGCTCACCCACTGCAACACTGGTTCGCTGGCGACCGCAGGATTCGGAACCGCACTGGGCGTGATCCGCGCCGGCGTGGCCCAGGGCCGCATCGAACGCGTGTTCGCCGGCGAAACCCGCCCGTGGCTGCAAGGCGCGCGGCTGACGGTGTGGGAGCTGCAGCAGGACGGCATCGACGCCACGCTGATCGCCGATTCGGCCGCGTCGCATCTGATGAAAACCGGCCAGGTGCAATGGGTGATCGTCGGCGCCGACCGGATCTGCGCCAATGGCGATGTCGCCAACAAGATCGGCACCTACCAGCTTGCCATTGCTGCGCGTTACCACGGTGTCAAGTTCATGGTGGTAGCGCCGTCGTCCACGGTTGATATGGCGACTGCCAGCGGCGGCAAGATCGAAATCGAGGAGCGCGACCCGGGAGAACTCTTCAGCGTCGGTGGTGTACGCACCGTGGCCGAGGGCGTCAAGGCCTGGAATCCCGTGTTCGATGTCACGCCTTCAGAGCTTATCGACGCCATCGTCACCGATCGCGGCGTCGTCGAGCGTCCGAACCGGGTGTCGATGCAGACTTTTTTCGGCCACTGAACGCGGATATTCAACAGTTGGCTCCGCAGTCACCAGCGAGTCCAGGACGCGCGTTCGCAAGTGGCTGTTTCTGCATGGGAAACGTGCCCTGAGCTGCGGGGCGACCATGGCCTCCGCATGCTACAATTCCGGCTTCGCGCAGGGACACGCGCGCGCCCTCCGGAGCGACTCCCAGACAGCCTCGCTGAAGCGGCGGCGACTCTGTCTGTTGTCCTGCAGTGGCGCCGCACCGCCGTGCCGCCACTCCAGCATAAGAAGTCGTAATGACCGATCTCGCGAAAGAAATCATTCCCGTCAATCTCGAAGACGAGATGCGCCGCAGCTATCTCGATTACGCCATGAGCGTGATCGTGGGCCGCGCGCTCCCGGACGTGCGGGACGGCCTCAAGCCGGTCCATCGCCGCGTTCTGTTCGCGATGAACGAATTGGGCGCGCACAGCAACAAGCCGTACTACAAGTCGGCGCGTATCGTCGGTGATGT